>DATFOP010000302.1:0-2917 GCA_035265505.1 Propionibacteriaceae bacterium
TGTTCTGCAGGCGACGTCGTGATCATTCCAACGGACACACCCAACGGTTTCACCACAATTACGGAAACCACTATGGAGGTCATAGCTGAGCTTGATGCCGGTCAAAATCTTTCCGGTGACAGACGCAGACAGTAGCTCCCGGTTGGTTGAGGTCTACCGTGCCGACATGCCGTGTGTCAGCGCTCTTCGAAAACTAGGCCAGTAGCGCTCCCTGAAAGTTAGGCCACCTGACTTCAGATTGGGTGGGTGATCATGGTGCATGAGTGGGCGGAGATCCGTCATCTTCACTTGGCGGAAGGGCTGTCGGCGCGGGCGATTGCGGCACGGCTAGGAATAGCGCGGGACACGGTGGCCCGAGCGCTGCGGTCTGAGTCGCCGCCGAGGTATTGCAGACCGCCGGCGGGGTCAGCGTTCAACACCGTCGAGCCGGCCGTCCGGGCGCTGCTCGCGCAGTTCCGGTTGATGCCGGCAACGGTGCTGGCTGAACGCGTCGGTTGGAGCGGGTCGGCATCGTGGTTTCGTAAGCAGATCGCGTTATTACGCCCGCAGTATGCACCGAAGGACCCGACGGATCGGCTCAGCTATCGGGCCGGTGATCAAGCGCAGTGTGACTTGTGGTTCCCGCCTGTGAGGGTTCCGTTGGGCGAAGGTCAGGCCGCTTCCCCGCCGGTGCTGGTCGTGGTGGCGTCGTTCTCGCGGTTTGTGACCGCCCGAATGTTGCCCTCACGGACGACGCCGGACTTGCTGGCCGGGATGTGGCACTTGGTGGCGTCTCAGCTGAGCGCCGTCCCGCGTCGATTGATCTGGGACAACGAGGCCGGCATCGGCCGCAGCGGCCGCCTCGCGGACGGGGTGGCCGGGTTCACCGGCACGCTGGCGACCCGGATCGTGCAGTTGAAGCCCTACGATCCAGAATCGAAGGGCATCGTGGAGCGCGCGAACGGCTATTTGGAGACTTCCTTTCTACCGGGTCGCCGGTTCTGCTCTCCGGACGATTTCAACGCTCAGCTGGCCGACTGGCTGCCGATCGCGAACCAGCGCGTAGTGCGTGCCGTCGGTGGCCGGCCGGCCGAGTTAGTCGAGGCTGACCGGGCGGCGATGCTGCCACTGCCGCCCGTTCCGCCGGTCACCGGCTGGCGCAGCCAGCTCCGGCTAGGCCGGGATTACTACGTGCGGGTCGCTGGCAATGACTACTCCGTCGACCCGACCATGATCGGTCGGATGGTCGAGGTCGCCGCCGACCTGGATCAGGTGATCGTCACCGCCGACGGTCGGCAGTGGGCTCGGCACCGCCGGGCCTGGGCTGCTCGGTTGACGATCACCGATCCCGCCCATGTCCAGACTGCCGCCCAGCTCCGCGCCGTGTTCGCGCCCTCGCAACGAGGCGGCGAAGCCGACCTGGTCCGGGATCTTGGTGACTACGACCGGGCATTCGGGGTCGACCTCGACGGGCAGGTCGCCTGATGAACGAGCTGGACAAGCAGATCGCCTACCTTGCCGCCGCGTTGAAGGCGCCGCGGATCGCCGAGGCCGCTGGCCGATTGGCCTCCCAGGCCCGTGACGCCGGCTGGACCCATCAGGACTACCTGATCGCCGTCCTGGATCGTGAAGTCGCTGCCCGCACCGCCTCCGGTGCGCAGCTGCGGATTCGCGCCGCCGGCTTCCCCGCCCGCAAAACGTTGGAGGAGTTCGTGTTCGACCATCAGCCAGGAGTCCGCCGCGACGACATTGCACCGCTGGCGGTCGGCGGCTACCTCACCCAGGCCCGCAACGTCGTCCTCCTCGGCCCGCCGGGCACCGGCAAGACCCACCTCGCCACCGCACTCGGTATCGCCGCCTGCCATGCCGGGCACCGGGTGCTGTTTGCCACCGCCACCGACTGGGTGGCCCGGCTCCAAGAAGCCCACCAACGCGGCCGACTGTCCGCCGAACTGACCAAGCTCCGCCGCTACAGCCTGATCATCATCGACGAGGTCGGCTACCTACCCTTCGAACAAGACGCCGCGAACCTGTTCTTCCAACTCGTCTCCAGCCGCTACGAGCACGCCTCCCTAATCTTGACCAGCAACCTGCCCTTCGCCCGCTGGGGCGACGTGTTCGGCGACCAAACCGTCGCCGCCGCCATGATCGACAGAATCGTCCACCACGCCGACGTCCACACCCTTAAAGGCGGCAGCTACAGGCTCAAACACCTCACCGACGACACCCTGCCCAGCGTCCGACTCGCCGGCCAGGCAAACTAGAACAACCAGAACGTGGCCTACTTTTCGAAGAGCAGAACCGGCCAACTATTCGAAGAGCGTCGACACCATTTCACCCGGAACTTGGACCCAGCGCGAGGTGGTCCGTCGGTCACAGCCTCCACCAGATGCATCTTGGGGTTCCATTCCTTCTCATTCCGCAGGTCGCTGAGGTAGTCGAAAACCTCCTCGGCGCGACGTGCCAAGTCAACACCGTTGTGAAGCACCGCTGTCCCCCGGCGTGCTGTTACGAACTCGGCCGACCCGGTCGTGGTCATCCCCTCCATGCCAGCCTCACTCTCCGATTCGGCTACTAGTGACCGCCACTAGTGACAACAACTAGTAGACTCGCTGGCATGGAAGATGTCAAGGCCCCAGTACGGCAGACTCGTCGGGCTCGTGCTCGGGCCACCCAAAACCGGATCATCGACCACGCCTATCGGCTCTTTAGTGCCAGCGGCTACCCGAGCACCACCATGGAGACCATCGCCGCCGAGGCGGGGGTCGCGACCCAGACGGTGTACTACTTCTTCCGAACCAAGGCGTTGCTGCTGCAGCAAGTGGTCGAGGTGGCCGCCGCCGGCGAGGCGCACCCACTACCGGTGATGGAGCGCCCATGGATGCGGCAGATCCTGACAGAAAACAACGCCCGCCGGGCCCTCGCACTCATCGTCGAA
>DATFOP010000303.1:0-4253 GCA_035265505.1 Propionibacteriaceae bacterium
GGCCTTCGCGACGGCGGTTGGATGGGCGAAGGCCGGCCCAAGGGCGGCCATGCGCTCGCGATCCTGCCCGGCCTGACCCACTACAACCTCGCCGTCTCACCCCTCTTCGCGGCGGTCACCCTTGACTTTCTCGACCCTCAGAGCGCGGGCTGAGCCGGCCTCATCCCGTCACGAGGTTCAGCGGAGCCGACGGCATCCTCATGTGGCCGAAGCCTCGGCGGGCAGGTGATCACCCACTGAGTCCTGCCACCGGATCCTGTGATCACTGATCCAGGCAATGCTGCGGTCGGTGATCACGTAGTGGAACAAGAACCGCAGCATCAGCTCCTGGAACCGCCGCCCGATCGGCCCGGGGATCTTCGAACTGCTGCTCCTCGCCCCGGCCGCCACGATCTTCTCCACTCGCTTTCGCCGCGCTATCTCGTACGCAGCGAAAGCAGCGGGTACGTCTGCATGATCACGCAGGGACTGGGCAAGCACCACGGCGTCCTCCAAGGCAATCGACGCACCTTGGCCAGAACTCGGCGACGGTGCGTGTGCGGCGTCTCCGATGATCACCATCCGACCGCGGGACCATGTCGGCACATGGCCAAGGTCGTAAGTGTTGTCGCCCACCAGCTCGAGCCGGCCCGTGCTGACCAGCTCTGCGGCCGGACCAGCGTCATCCCGGACCAGGGAGAGTAGCCGACGAGCCCACTCCTCCTCGGTCGTGTGACGCCGCCGCTCACGAGTGATCTCCGGCTCGGGCACGTTCACGAACCAGACCACATCGCCAGCAGGCGTGGGATGTGCGCCGAAGAAGGCGTGGCTCCCGAAGATGAAGTGCCACGCTTCGGGCTCAAGGTCACCGGCGATCGGGGTGTTTGGCGTTATCCCGCCGAAATTCGTCAGGCCCACATAGCGGGCTGCGGGCGCCTGTGCATCGATCGCCTCACGGACCCGCGAATGAACGCCGTCAGCCGCGACGAGCAGTTCAGCCGTGAGTACATTGCCGTCGGTCAAGGTGGCTTCGACGTGGTCGCCGGCATCGGTCACGTGGACAACTTCGGACCCACCTCGTACGACGATGCCCCGACGCTCGGCCTCGTGTTGCAGCGTGGCCGCCAGCCAGGATCGTTTCATGGTCAAACCGACAAGGCCGTTTTCGAGCGGGCGCCCGAGGCTCACCTTGCCAAGTCGGCGCCCGGTCGCGCCGTACATGACATTCGCGCGTGACGGGACTCCCCCTTCCTGCGCCGCCTCGAGGGCGTCAATCGCCTGGAGAGCGTCAAGCCCGTTGGGCGCCACGGTGAACCACGACCCGGCCTCGGGATCCACAATCGGCCGACGTTCCAGGACGAGCGGCTCGATGCCGGCCTTGGCCATGGCCAGCGCCGCCGCCGGCCCGGCAATGCCGCCTCCCACCACCAGCGCCTTCATCTTGGTATCCTTTCTTACGAATATCGTATCTTTCGATTTTCGAAAGGTTAGCACTATGGCTGCGAGCCGTCAAGAACTGATCGAGGCGTTAGGGCTGGCTGTGCAGCGCTATCAGCGCAGCACTCAGGCCTTTGACGACACTGTTGGACGGCGCCTCGGGCTGGGCCCGTCCGACGTGCGGTGCCTCGACTGGCTCGCTGACGGACCCAAGACCGCAGGACAGCTGAGCAGTGCAACGGGCTTGCGGCCAGCGGCCACAACGGCATTGATTGACCGGCTGGTCGCAAAGGGCCTTGTCGAGCGGGTACGCGACGACACCGATCGGCGGCAGGTGCTCGTTCAGATGACCGAGCAGGGGCTTGCCCGGACCTGGCAGCTCTACGGGCCGTTAGCCATGGAGGGCCAGCGGCTGCTTGCGTCACTGGGGACATCGGACCTGAAGCTGATGCTGCGGCAGCTGGAATCGATGCGCGAGCTCACCGACAAGCACAGGGCGCGTCTGGAGGACTGACTTCCTGGCTCCGCTGGGACCACTGCGGCTACTTCGTCAGAATGGTTCTGCCATTCGTCAGCGTGGCCGTCATTTGAAGCGTCGCTAATTTCCTACTCAGGAGCGAGTTCACCGAACCGGTAGGCCGCTGTCACTCCGCCGTCCATCAGGAAGTCGCTGCCGGTGATGAACGCGCCCTCGGCTCCCATCAGCAACGCCCCCACCGTTCCCACCTCGTCCGGGGTGCCAGCACGCCCTACCGGGCACAGCTCAATCATGCGCCGGTAGCCCTCTCCACGGGGCCCGGACAGTTCGTCCTTGGCTAGTGGCGTGATGATGATCCCGGGGCTGATCGTGTTGACTCGCGCACCTCGCCTGCCCCATCGCACCGCCTCAGCCATAACACGAATTGAATTACCACGCTTAGAGAGCTGGTAGGCGTGCAGGGAATCCCGCACCTGCTGAAGCATTGGCAGGGCGAGCAACTCCTCGGCAGGCGTCGTCGCCAAAGCCTGGTCTTCTTCGGCAGTCAGCGCTCCCAAGCGATGTCCAGACTGCGACGCGATCACGACGCCTGCACCACCAAAGGCAATGACACTGCCGAACTCCTCCAACACCACCGCAGTGCCGTACAAATCGACCGACAGGATTGTCTCCGGCGATGCCTGGCTCGGAGAGACACCGGCGGCGTGAATGACACCGGTGACATCCCCATCCGCGGTTGCTTTCTGGACCAGCGCTTGCACCGACTCTCGCGACGACACGTCTACCGTCGTAGTGCTCACCTCGTAACCTGCATCGCTCAGGACTTCGGCCGCCGCGTCGGCGTTCTCCTGGCGCAAGTCAGCCAGCAAGACGCACTTGCCCACGCTCACCCGCCGCGCGATTGCCTGCCCGATCGACCCAGGTCCGATAACGACAACGACGCTACTCATATTGCTGTCCTTTCATCAGTTCACCCAATATGCACTGCTCAGCGCTCGTTGTGAAGATGTCTTATTGAAAATTGCCACGGTTCATGCAGCCTCCCGTCTCTCATCAAGTTAGGACAGGGGATGAGCATTTCTGATGACACTGAGGGATTGGAACCAGCGTCTCCCTCCTACAAGCCGGAATATAGCAAAAGAGCGCTCCGCGGCGACAAACTGCTTATGCGCTCTTTCCGGCTTCGGATCGAACAAAGTGCTATTTGGTGGAGTTTGTGTGCCGCTACTCGAACTCAAGCTGGCATGACACTTTTGCCAATTACGTCCCAAGTTGATGGATTACGTTGTCGGCCGCAACTTCTATCGAAATTCAAGATGGAAGCGATCAACGACATTTTGATGGGCGTTCTGAAGCGCCGTGGGTGGTCATCGACTCTGAGTTGTCGAGGACGTGGACGGCGATGGGTGCGTAGCCAGACTGCCGAATTACGGCCATGGCGGTCAGGACTGAGGTCCATACGTCAGGTCCTGGGACGGTGAGATGCAATTCCAACCGCCCCTTGATATTGATCGACATCTGGGGCAGGAACTCAAGGAGGCGGTGACTTGTGTCTCCGGCGAAATCGGTGACGAAGTCGTCGCGAGTAACAAGGTGGTCGAACTCAGCCCGCACCTCATATCCAGACGCCGGCGGCATGCCTGGGCTCATCGGGTGCGGGTCGTCAGATGCGGTCATGGCCGATTTTCCGATCGCGTGTGTGTCATGCGGTCACGCCGCTTGCGTGTGGTGGGCGGTGTGGACCATGGCTTTCAGGGAGCTGCGGTCTGTCTGGCTGATCGTCAGGGCACGTTCGGTGTCCTCGAGAGTGAAGCGGTGGGTGATCACGTCGGTGACGTTGACCGCGCCGCTGCTGATCAGCTGCAGGGCCAGCGGATACGTGTTGGCGTAGCGGAACACGCCGGTCACGGAGAGCTCTCGGCCCTGTACGAGGGCGACATTCAACGTCACGGTGTCGGCGCCCATTCCCACTAAGGCGATCCGGCCAGCCGGGGCGAGCGCTCGCATCCCGCCGGTGAGAGCGGCGGGCGCGCCGGAGCATTCCAGGAGCACGTCAAACTCCTCCTCGAGCGGAGTTCCAGCCTGCGCGGTCCGCAAGCCAAGGTCGCGTGCCCGGGCGGAGCCGGAAATCGCTGACGTCAGTGATCACCGGGGTGTCAGCACCCAGCGCGCGCGCAACCTGGCCGGCGAGCAGGCCGATAGGGCCGGCGCCGGTGATCCACCTGGTCGCTTACCGACGACCAGATCGTCACCGCCTGGTTCGGGCGAGCAAGGCCGCCCGAGCGGGAAGCCCTCGAGGGGGAGGTTGCGCGGATCGCCAAGATCCTCAACCGGCCCCTCAAGTCAACAGTGCAGACGA
>DATFOP010000304.1:0-2954 GCA_035265505.1 Propionibacteriaceae bacterium
ATGGACACTGGTCGACGGCGGTCGGCATACCGCCGACGCGACCGGCGCCGGACAGACGATCAGGCTACGAACAGATCTCGCCCTCGGTGTCGAGGGCAACCGGATCCGCGCCCGGCATGTTCTCACGGCCGGTGACGAGTGTTACTGCGCACTGTCGTGGGCCGAGGGACTGACCGCACCCGACGACGTCACCGAGGCCAGCCGCCGGATCGACGCCACGACCCGCTTTTGGCGCAACTGGCTAGGACGGGCGCGAATGCCTGACCACCGCTGGAGCGACGCGATCCAACGCTCGGCGCTGACGATCAAGGGACTGACCTACCTGCCGACCGGGGCCACCGTCGCCGCACTCACCACCTCCCTGCCGGAGACGCCCGGCGGCGAACGCAACTGGGACTACCGCTACACCTGGATGCGCGACACCACGTTCACCTTGCAGGCGCTGCACTACCTGAACCTGGACTGGGAGGCCGACGAGTTCATGCAGTTCGTCGCCGACCTAGAGCCGAATCAGGACGGTGCCCTGCAGATCATGTACGGGATCGACGGGCGCCGCGACCTCACCGAGTCGACCCGCGACGATCTGTCCGGCTACGCGGGTGCGCGACCGGTGCGCATCGGCAATGGAGCGTTCGACCAACGCCAGAACGATGTGTTCGGTGCCGTACTGGACTCCGTCTTGCTGCACACCCGCCGCAGCGCGCGCTTGCCGCGAAGGCTCTGGCCGATCGTCCAGTCGCAGGCCCAGTGCGCCACCGCGGTGTGGCGCGAACCCGACCAGGGCATTTGGGAGGCCCGTGGCAAGCCCCAGCACTACGTATCCTCCAAGCTGATGGGCTGGGTCGCGCTGGACCGCGCGTCGAAACTTGCCCACATCCGCGGCGACCAGGGCCTCGCGGCGAGCTGGCGGGAGACGGCTGAAGAGATCAAGGCAGACATCCTCGCTCATGGGATCGACGGGCGCCGCGACCTCACCGAGTCGACCCGCGACGATCTGTCCGGCTACGCGGGTGCCCGACCGGTGCGCATCGGCAATGGCGCGTTCGACCAGCGCCAGAACGATGTGTTCGGTGCCGTGCTGGACTCCGTCTTGCTGCACACCCGCCGCAGCGCGCGGTTGCCGCGAAGGCTCTGGCCGATCGTTCAGTCGCAGGCCCAGTGCGCCACAGCGGTGTGGCGCGAACCCGACCAGGGCATTTGGGAGGCCCGTGGCAAGCCCCAGCACTACGTATCCTCAAAGCTGATGGGCTGGGTCGCGCTGGACCGCGCGTCGAAACTGGCCCAAATCCGCGGCGACCAAGGCCTCGCGGCGAGCTGGCGGGAGACGGCTGAAGAGATCAAGGCAGACATCCTCGCTCACGGTATCGACAACCGAGGTGTCCTGCGTCAGCACTACGACACGGATGCGTTGGATGCATCCACGCTGCTGGCCGCCATCTTCGGATTCCTGCCCCGCGACGACAAGCGGCTCCGCGCAAGCGTGCTCGCCGTCGCCGACGAGCTGACAGAAAACGGCTTCGTACTGCGATACCGCACCAACGAGACCGACGACGGCCTGTCCGGCAAGGAAGGAACATTCCTCATCTGCTCCTTCTGGCTCGTGTCCGCCCTGGCGATCATCGGCGAGGAACAGCGAGCGCGTGACTTGATGGAGCGCCTGCTGCGGATCGCCTCGCCGCTCGGACTACTCGCCGAGGAGTTCGATGTAGACACAGGCCGACACCTCGGCAACTTCCCGCAGGCGTTCTCCCACCTCGCACTGATCGAGGCCGCGGCGCGGATCATTACCGCTGAGAGGCTGGCCGAGTACTCCTTCTGAGGATGCCATGTTGGCAGTGACCGCTATGAGGTCGGGTGAGGTTGTGCTGTCTTCGGGCCTGGGACGGGCAGCACAATCGTGAGGACGAAGGCGACCGCCACCGCTACCACGACCTGAGGTGTGACTGACACGCCATCGACGCCCAACAGCAGGGTGGCCAGCAGTGTAGACGTCAACGGCAACCGCAGCATGGCGGCGCACATGGCCCCGATGCCCATGGCGATCGCCGGTGCCAGGTCCATGCCCGGCAAACCACTCGCGGCGATACCGATGGCTGCACCGATGAACATCGAAGGAAAGACCGGACCACCACGAAACGCGCTCAGCGAAAGCCCATAAGCGATTGCCTTGCAGATAATCAAGAGGATCAGGGCGGTGAGCGTGTAGTCGGCCGCATCTTCGACCAGTTCTGGCAGCGGGCTCTGCCCGGAGAACAGCACCTGGGTGAAGCTGTGCCCGGACGTCAGCTGATAGGTCATCGCGGTCAGACCGATGAGAAGGCCGAGCGCCGACGTGACGAGCACCCGGTTGAGGTGCACCAGCGGTCGAAGCCACAGCCCGGCCGATCGGATCAACCAGCCCAACAGCGCGCCTGCCACGCCCATGACCACTGCCCACCCAAGTGAGCCCAATGTCGGTGGCACTGCTGGCGGCAGGTCCGGCAATGCCAGCGAGAAGGTTCCGAGGCCACTCCACTTGTCAAGACCGACGAACACCAGTGCTCCGATGCCGGAGGCAAGCAGGCCGGGCAGCGCGACCAGGCTCAGCGTCATGCCTCCGATGCCTGCCGCTTCCATGATCAGGAATGCGCCGAGTATCGGTGATCCGAGCAGCGTGCTGATCGCTGCGAAGCTGCCGGCGGACGCCATGATCGTTACGGCCATCGGTGGCGCGTCCTTCCTCACCAAGTGCACGGTCAACGCGGCAAGCCCGCCGCCGATCGCGATCAGCGGCGCCTCGGGGCCGAGCACAGCGCCGAGGCTGAGCGTGGTCAACACGGCAAGGATGACGCCGGGGAGCTCTGCCTGGGACGGCGGGCCGCCGCCCGTGGTGAACCCGAAAGCCGGTGAATGGCCGCCGTTGCCCGGCAGGTACCGGATGGTCAGTCCGGTCAACAGCCCGCATAGGAGCAACC
>DATFOP010000305.1:0-4400 GCA_035265505.1 Propionibacteriaceae bacterium
TCAGGTGAACGAGATCGGTGGCTTTCGCCTCAACAACTACACGTCGCTCATTGTCTTCCTCGCAGCGCTCGGGTGGTTCTTGTGGCTGGTCAAGAACCGGCCCGGGCGCGAAGAGGTGGTCGAAGGTGATCCCGACCGCGGCCTGGCCTTGTCGACTGCCGTTGATGCCCGAGGCGGTCCGAGCCTGGCGAAGACCAGCGGTGAGCAGCAGCGGAGCGGCGAGAACGACCGTGCGACAGGCCCAGGGCCAGACAGCGACGAGGGCTCCTCGACAAGCTCCGGGCGCGGGGGCGCAGAAGGGCAGCAACCGGCGAGCCTGGAAGCCAAACCTGAGTCGCCGTGACCGAGTCATTGGCCGGCCGCCTGGCGCTGGTCACTGGCGGGCGGCGGGGGCTCGGCTTCCAGATTGCCCGCGGGCTGGCGGAGCGAGGGGCCGCCGTCTTGGTCAACGGTCGGGACGCCACCAGGCTGCAGCCAGCCGTCGAGCAGCTGAGGGCCGAGGGCTTGGACGCGGCGCCGGTCGCATTCGACATCACAGATTCGGCGGACGCCGAGGCAGGGCTGACTGCGCATCCACCCATCGACATCCTGATCAATAACGTCGGCCAGCGGGACCGACGGGGCACTTTGGACTTATCGACTTCCGACTTCGAACGCCTCCTTTACGCCGACCTGGTCGCCGCGTACGACCTGAGTCGGTTGGTCGCCACTCGACTGGTCACCGAGCGCCGTCCTGGAGCGATCGTGAACATCTCGTCCGTGGTCGGGGGCTTGCTGGCCAACCGCGGCGATGTCGCGTATGCGACGGCGAAGGCGGGTTTGGAGGGACTGACCCGGGCGTTGGCCGCCGATCTCGGGCCCTACGGGATCCGGGTGAATGCGGTGGCTCCGGGTTACTTCGCCACCGAGGCGAACGCTGATCAGGCCACGGATCCCGACCGCCTCGCCTGGGTGGAGGCCCGGACGATGCTTCGTCGCTGGGGTCAGCCATCGGAGATCGCCGGCCTGGTGGCCTTTCTGGCCGGCGACGAGGCCTCGTACTTGACCGGCCAGACCATCGCGCTCGATGGCGGGCTGAGCACGCTGTTCTAACCCCGCCTCCTCGATCGGCGGTCGAGTTGAGTCGAGATCGGGCGCGAGGACTCGTGCTCGGCGGCCTTGCTCGCGTAGGCTTCGATTGCGTCGACGCCGTCCTGCGTGCGTTAATCTGAGCCATCCATCATGGGCCAACGTCGTCCCCCCAACTGCCGATGCCGTTTCCGCCTGCCCCGGTGGTTCGTACTCGCTGTCGACCGACCGGCCTGACGACGGGAGTTACCGATGACTGTTGCGCCTGCTCGGGGTTCGCTTCCGTATTCACACAGCGCCGAAGGGCTCTATGACCCGGCATTCGAACACGACGCCTGCGGTGTCGCCTTTGTCGCCACACTGAGCGGGGTTCCAAGCCACGAGATCATCGCGCACGGCCTTCATGCCCTGCGGAACCTGGACCACCGGGGAGCCACCGGCGCAGATCCGAAGACCGGTGATGGTGCCGGCATCTTGATGCAGATTCCCGACGAGTTGCTGCGGTCCGAAGTGGACTTCGGGCTGCCTCGGATGGGGGCATATGCCGTCGGGAATGCCTTTCTGCCGACGGAGCCCGACGCGGCCACCAAAGCCAAGGCGATGATTGAGCAGATTGCCGAAGAGGAGCGCCTCACGGTGCTCGGCTGGCGGGTGGTTCCCACAGATGACCGCGCCCTGAGCGACCTCACCCGGTCGAACATGCCGTACTTCGAGCAGCTGTTCGTGACCGCGAAGGACGCGCCACTGATGGGCATCGCCCTCGATCGGCTGGCCTACTGCCTGCGGCGTCGCAGCCAGCACGAGGCAGGCGTCTATTTCTCATCGCTGTCGGCCCGAACCTTGGTTTACAAGGGAATGCTGACCACCGAGCAGCTCGAACTCGTCTTTCCCGAGCTGCTCGACGAACGGACGGCGAGCGCGCTGGCCGTCGTGCACTCCCGCTTCTCCACGAATACCTTCCCAGCCTGGGAGCTTGCGCATCCATTCCGGATGATCGCGCACAACGGCGAGATCAACACCGTGATGGGCAACCGCAACTGGATGCGAGCGCGGGAGGCGCTGCTGGCCAGCGAGGTGATCCCTGGCGACTTGGAGCGTTTGTTCCCCATCTGTACGCCCGACGCGAGCGATTCCGCGTCCTTCGACGAGGTGGTCGAGCTGCTCCACCTCGGTGGCCGGTCGCTGCCGCACGCCATGTTGATGATGATCCCGGAGGCCTGGGAGAACAACGAGGACATGGATCAGGCGCGCCGGGACTTCTACGCCTTCCACTCGTGTCTGATGGAGCCCTGGGACGGACCCGCGGGTGTGGTCTTCACCGACGGCACGGTCGTCGGCGGAGTCCTGGACCGCAACGGTCTGCGGCCCGGCCGGTTCTGGGTGACCGACGATGGCTTGGTGGTCCTCGCCTCTGAGACCGGAGTGCTCGACATTCCGGCCGAGAAGGTCATCCAGAAGGGCCGGCTCCAGCCGGGGAAGATGTTTCTCGCTGATCTGAACCAGCACCGGCTGATCTCCGACGAGGAAGTCAAGGCCGGCCTGGCCAACGGCGCTCCGTACGGGGAGTGGTTGCACGGTGGCCGGATGCTGCTGTCCGATCTCCCTGACCGGGAGCACATCGTGCACTCGCATGCCTCGGTCACCCGCCGGCAGCAGGTCTTCGGCTACACGGAGGAGGAACTGCGGATCATCCTGGCTCCGATGGCCTCGGCTGGCGCGGAGCCGATCGGGTCGATGGGCACCGACTCCCCGATTGCCGCGTTGAGCGACAAGCCCCGACTGCTGTTCGACTACTTCTCCCAGCTGTTCGCCCAAGTCACCAATCCGCCCCTGGACGCGATCCGCGAGGAGTTGGTCACCTCCCTCTACAACACCGTCGGTCCCGAACAGAACCTGCTGAAGCCGGGCCCGTCGTCATGCCGACGGCTGGTGTTGCCGTTCCCGGTGCTGAACAACGACGACCTGACCAAGATTGTCAAGATCAATCGGGACGGGGACCTGCCCGGCTACGCGACTTACGTCGCCCGCGGGCTGTACGAGGTGAGCGGGGGAGCCGACGCGCTGAGGGCCAAGCTGGACCAGATCTGCGCGGAGGTGTCAGAGGCAATCGAGGGCGGGGCTCGGATCATCCTCCTCTCGGATCGGCACTCCAACGGCGAGTTGGCGCCGATCCCGTCGCTGCTGCTGACCGGAGCCGTACACCACCACCTCGTCCGTGAGAAGAGCCGCACGCAGGTTGGCCTCGTGGTGGAGGCCGGTGACGTCCGCGAGGTGCATCACGTGGCTCTCCTGATCGGGTACGGCGCCGCCGCCGTGAACCCGTACCTGGCGATCGAGTCGGTCGAGGACTTGGCGCGTCGCGGGGTGTACACGAGCGTGGAGCCGGAGAAGGCCGTCACCAATGTCGTCAAGGCCCTCGGTAAGGGCGTGCTCAAGGTGATGAGCAAGATGGGCGTGTCCACCGTGGCGTCCTACACCGGGGCTCAGATCTTCGAAGCGCTCGGCTTGGCGCGCGACGTCGTCGACCGCTATTTCACCGGCACCACCAGCAAGCTCGGCGGCGTGGGACTGACTGAGCTCGCGGAGGAGGTCCACCGCCGGCACCTGACGGCGTATCCGGCCGACGGGATCCCGCTGGCGCACCGGCTGTTGCCGGTGGGTGGGGAATACCAGTGGCGTCGGGAGGGCGAGCCGCATCTCTTCGACCCCGAGACGGTCTTCCGGCTCCAGCACTCCACCCGCTCCGGCCGGTACGACATCTTCCAGCAGTACACCAACCACATCGACTCCCAATCCGAGCGGCTGATGACGCTGCGCGGGTTGCTGAAGTTCGACTCCGATCGCGATCCCATTCCGATCGATCAGGTCGAGCCGGTCAGTGAGATCGTTAAACGATTCTCCACAGGGGCCATGTCGTATGGGTCGATCAGTGCCGAGGCGCACCAGACTCTGGCCATCGCCATGAACCGGATCGGCGGCAAATCGAACACCGGGGAGGGTGGTGAGGACAAGGACCGGCTGTACGATCCCGAGCGGCGTAGCGCGATCAAGCAAGTGGCATCCGGCCGCTTCGGAGTGACGTCGGACTACCTGACGAACGCTACCGACCTGCAGATCAAGATGGCCCAGGGCGCCAAGCCGGGTGAGGGCGGGCAGTTGCCAGGCCAGAAGGTCTATCCCTGGATTGCGAGCACCCGGCATTCCACTCCCGGCGTCGGGCTGATCTCGCCGCCGCCGCACCACGACATCTACTCGATCGAGGATCTCAAGCAGCTCATCCACGACCTGAAGTGCGCCAACCCATCCGCCCGCGTGCACGTCAAGTTAGTCGC
>DATFOP010000306.1:0-2983 GCA_035265505.1 Propionibacteriaceae bacterium
GTCGCCTTCGCTTCCGGCCCGGTCAAGGATCACCACCGGGATCGCCCGGCGCCGTAGTCGCCGGATGCCTTCATCAGGTCCCCAAATCGGCGCGTAAAGGACACCCCGAACGCGATGCTGCTCGAACAGCGCCAATCGGGCAGTTTCGCGATCCGGCCGTTGGGCACTGTTGGCGACCTGGACGGAGTAGCCGTGTTCGCTCAGCCAGTCGTCCGCACCGAGGACAAGATCGGTGAAGAAGGGGTTGGCGATGTCCATGACGACCATCCCGATAGACCTGCTGCGTCCGGCCCGCAACTGGCGCGCCGATTCGTTCGGGACCCAGCCCAGCTTGGCGATCGCCAGTTCGACCCGTTCCCGGGTGCGCTCGGCGACAATCTCGGGCGAATTGACGACGTTGGAAACCGTTCCCAATGAGACGCCGGCCAGCGCAGCGACGTCCTTCATGCTGACAGACGCCTCACCTGACACCATCTGGCCGGACTCCTTGCTGCGGCGCCCCTAGCGACGGGCGCTCCTGAGATAGCTAAATCGTTTCATGCCGCTCGTGCCACATGTGTGAGGGGTTGCCGACGGATGAGCCGAGCCGCAGCGTTGGCGGCGTCTGTTAGGTCGACGGGCACAGGACGGCGGCACCATCGAACGCCCCGGCCGCGAGATCCGCCAGCGCCTGATCGGCTTGCGACATGTCGTACGGGTGCGTGGTCGCCCGGATGCCCAGCCGCCGGGCGAGCGCCAGAAACGCCTCGCCGTCGGCTCGGGTGTTCGCCGTGACGCTGCGCAACCGGCGCTCCAAGAACAGCTCGTTGTCGTAGTCGAGCGGCGGGATGTCCGACAGCCAGATCCCGGCGACCGCCAGAGTGCCGCCCCGATCCAGGGCGCGCAATGCGACGGGTACCAGGCCGCCAGCGGGGGCGAACAGGATCGCCCCGTCCAAGGGTTCGGGCGGCGTCTGCTCCGCTGCGCCGACCGAATCGACGCCAAGGGAGGCAGCCAGCTCGCGATTGGCCGCTCCTCGGGTGAGGACATGGACTCGCATCCCAAGGTGCAAGGCGACCTGAGCCGTGAGATGCGCGCTGCCGCCGAAGCCGTAGATGCCGAGCGCTCCGCCGGGGCGCACCTCGCTCGCCAGCAGCGCCCGGTAGCCGATGATGCCCGCACAGAGGAGGGGTGCGGTAGCGACCTCATCGAGGTCAACCGGTAACCCGTAGCCGAACCGCTCGTCCACGCAGCAGTAGTCGGCGTAGCCGCCGTTCAGATCCCAGCCGGTGAAGGTCGGCAGCTCGCACAGATTCTCGTCGCCCCGTCGGCAGTAACGGCAACTGCCATCGGTACGGGCCAACCACGCAACGCCAACATGATCACCGCGTCGGAAACGCGTACAGCCGTCCCCGAGCTCATCCACCACACCGACGACCTCATGACCGGGAATCACCTTTGGTCGTCGGGGTGGCAGGTCCCCCTCGGCCAGGTGCAGATCGGTACGGCAGACGCCGCAAGCCAACACTCGAACCCGCACCTGACCGACTCCTGGATGAGGATCGGGCAGCTCAACCTCTCGAAGAGGCCGGCTTGTCATCGGTCCGGGAGAGGCGACAATCCAGGCTCTCATCGGGGCGCCACCCCGCGACCGCAACAATGAGCCGCTATTCGATACCGCGCCAGCGTCATGCAGCTCATTCTTCCGAACCTAGCAACGGCATCGGCAGATACGCTGAGGCCACGGCTGGGCTCTTGGAGATTCTGGCCGAGCTCGGGCGGCAAGCGCCATGATCAGACCATGACAAGGACAACCAGCGCATGACGGACGAGATCGTGGTGGGGCTCGACGATTCACCCGGCGGCCAAGCGGCGCTTCGCTGGGCCGCCGAATATGCCCGGCTCACCGGCTGGCGACTGCGAGCCGTGCACGCGCTGAGCTGGCCATTCGGCGCTGGAGACCAGCGCGTACTGTCACTCGACGAAATCGACCAGGCGTATCGGGACAGCATCACCAGTCTCTTCGAGCAGATCCTGCCGCGCCCGGACTGGCAGCTGCAACTGGTCAAAGGTGACGCCGCCCCGGTGCTGATCGAGCAATCCAAGGCGGCGCGGGCGTTGGTCCTCGGTACGCCATCCCACATCGGACTGGGTCGCCTGCTCACCGGCTCCGTCGCCCAGCACTGCGTCCGCCGCGCCAATTGTCCGGTGGTATCCGTACCCCCGGACGACGAGAAACCCCGCGCTGAATCTGCGTCCGAGCAGTAACGGCTGCTGGACCTCGTCATCGGCAGCATCGACTGCCGCGAGCGAACCGGTGCGCCAGTCTGCGAAGTCCGTCGGCTAACCGGACTATCGGCTCTTGCCTCTGAAGTGCCCCAGGCGCACAGTGGTAATGGAGGTGTTGTCCCATGAGCAAATCTTTGATCAACAAGCTGTTCTTCGGCAGCCTGATCGGTCTCGTCGGAGGCTTGATACTGCTGGCAGTGGCCGGTGGCTTGGCCTTCGCGAACAACGTCTTCGTGATGGACGGGCCGGACGTGACTGGCATCAATGCGAGCCCGCTGGCGTGGACTCTGCTCAGCCTCATGGGGTTGGGGATGCTGGTCATCGCCGCCGGGGCGATCGCGCAGTTCGTCGCGTGGATCGGCGCCGTGCTGAACACCGCAAACCTGCCCGACAAGGGATGGTTCATCGTGCTTCTGGTGGTTGGCCTGCTCGGCTTCCCCTTCATCGTGACGCTGATCTACGTCATCGCCGGTCCCGATGGGGCGCCACAGGTAGCTGGCCATCCCGCTCGAGCGGTGGGAGCGGGCACTCAACAGTCGGTCGGCACCGCACCGCGAAGGTGACCCTGGCCGCCAGCCGGTGTATCCCAGGACCAAATAGTGGAGACTGAGGATGAGGTGACCGACGTGGTGGCAGCAGAGCAGGATTCAGAGGTCAACGACCAAGTCGTGGCGGTCGGTATTGATGACTCCCCGCAGGCCTTGGCCGCCGCCCG
>DATFOP010000307.1:0-2947 GCA_035265505.1 Propionibacteriaceae bacterium
TCCCGCAATCTCAGAGCTGCCCGGTCGGCGCGATAGGCGATCGCTCGCTCGACCAGTTGCCATACCCACCTTTCGCCCAGTGACCGGGACATGTATGCCCATGCGCGGGCGGATCAAAACTCTTCACTCCGCGACCGGCCCCCCGATACCGTCGTCTTGTGTCGCCATTGCGGGAGAGTCTGCGATGACCGCCTGGATCTGCCGGACCTGCGGAGTCGAACATGCTGACACGTCGGCGCCGCCGGCGGTCTGCCGGATCTGCAGCGACGAGCGTCAGTACGTACTGCCCACCGGCCAGCAGTGGACAACCCTCGAGGAACTCAGCAGGGAAGGACGCCGTGGTGCCGTCGAGGATGTCGAAATTGGGCTTTTCGGAGTGACGGTCACGCCGAAAGTCGGCATCGGGCAACGTGCATTGCTTCTGCAAACCCCGTCCGGGAACTTGTTGTGGGACCCCATTGGATACGTCGATGACGACCTCGCGGCTGCCGTGGCGGCGCTGGGTGGCGTCGCGGTCGTGGCGGCAAGTCACCCCCACATGTTCGGTGTGCAGGTGGCGTGGTCGCACCGATTCGGCTCCGCTCCGGTGTACGTCGCGGCGGCCGACCGTGAGTGGCTGCAGCGTGACGATCCGGTCATCAGGGTGTGGGACCAGGAGGTGGAGGTGCTGCCCGGCGTCACGCTGCACCGCGTGGGTGGCCACTTCCCCGGCAGTGCGGTCGCGCGGTTCACCGGCGCCGATGGTCGTGGCGTGCTTCTCAGCGGTGACACGGTGGTGGGCACTCCGGACGAGCGTTGGGTGTCGTTTCTGCGCAGCTATCCCAACAAGATTCCGCTCTCCGCCACCACGGTTGAGAAGGTGGCGGACCGGGTCACCGCGCTCGAGTTCGACCGGCTATACGACAACTACTGGGGACGCGTTCGCTCTGACGCTGCGTTGTGGGTCCGGCGGTCAGCGGACCGCTACATCGCCTGGGTCTGCGGTGCCTTCGACCACCTGACCTGACGCCGTAGTAAGTTCGCGGGCCAGGGAATGGGCGGCCCGATCCAAGCGCAGCGGCCGACACGCCGACATGCCGGCTCCGCGCCGGAGTCGAGCGTGTGATTCCAGGGCAGTCATCAGAACAGCTGGCAAGATCAGCCAGATGTTGCTCAAGGCCTGCCTGAACGGCGCTCGGTTACCGGCTGAACACCCTGCCCTTCCGGCCACGCCGAAGGCGCTGGCCCGTGACATCGGGTTGGTCGCGGCAGCTGGTGTGGGGGCGGTTCACTTCCACCCAAAGGATCCAGCAGGCGTCGACACTCTGGAGGCAGATGCTCTTGCTGCCGCATTGGTCGCCACGAGATCAGCGCGACCTGCGGTGCCGATCGGCATCACGACCGGGGCGTGGGCCGTCGCCGACCCTGAGGAACGCGCCACGCTGGTCCGTAGCTGGCCGGTCCTGCCTGACTTCGCCTCGGTCAACTGGCATGAACCGGGTGCGGAAGCTCTGACCGCAGCACTGTTGGAGCGCGGCGTCGGCGTCGAAGCGGGGCTCTGGCATGAGGAGGCGGTCGAGTCATGGCTGGCCTCACCGCACCGCGCCGGCTGCCTCCGGGTGCTTCTCGAACTGCCTGATGGTCTCGATGACGCCGGAAGCCGCCGGAGTGCCGACACGCTGCTAGCGGCGGTACGCGACAAGGCGGGCGACCAGATCCAGGTGCTGCTCCATGGTGAGGGCAGCAGCTGCTGGCCAGCACTCCGGTACGCCGCCGAACGGGGCTTGGCTACTCGGATCGGACTCGAAGACACCCTCGAATTGCCCGACGGGTCACCAGCCCCCAACAACCTTGGCTTGGTCCGCGCCGCCCTCGATATCATCCGAGCCCCGGAAGTGAGGTAATCGGTCCGGCATCATTCTGTTTGCGGCCGCAGACCCTTCGTGAACGAGGGCTCGGTGAGGGTGTGGGCGGGTTCGCCTCCTCACCGGGGGTGCGCCCAAGACGGTCGCCGACGCGAGGCGCAAGGGGCTGACGGGCATGTCAGCTCGGTGACTGTGCCAGCTCTACCAATCGGGGGATGGTGGCCGCCGGCGTCGGCATGGCCTGAATTTCGCGCCGGAGCTCGCCGGCCGAGGTGCGATATCTCGGTTCCTCGAGTAGCTCGAGTACCCCATCACGGGCCGTCTGAGCAGTTACGCCTCCGTGCGACAGCGCGAGCCCGGCGCCACTGCGGACAAGCGCCTGGGCGTTCTGAAACTGGTCGGCACCCATAGGCATGACCAGCTGGGGAACGCCATGAGCGGCAGCGCCGAGAAGAGTGCCGCTCCCGCCGTGGTGCACGGCGATCGTCACCTCACCAAGCAGGAGATCCTGTCGTACGAATCGTGCGACGTGGACTGACGCAGGCAACGGGCCCAAGTCCGCGGGGTCGAAGTGCGCGCCGACGGCGACCAGGACGTCGACAGGCAACGCGCTCAGACCCGACAGGCACTCCTGGAGCACTCCGACCGTGCCCCAACCGACCGTTCCCAACGTCAAGTAGACCAGCGGCCGGGAACGCTCACTACTGATCCAAGGACTCAGCGATAGTGCTGGATCCCCCCAGGACACCTGCTGCATCTCCAGCCTCGTAGGGTCATGATCGTCCGCCGTGCGTAGGGCCGCTGGAGCCGGATCCAGGTGCGCCATTCCCGAGATCGGGTCGACGCGCAACGGCGCACCGGTTCGATCTTCCCATACTGCACGTACCCGCCCCTCCAATTCGCCGCGGTCGACGTGCCAGTGACCGACGGCCCACAGATCCAGACACACGACGGGCAGCCCGACTTCGGCCGCGGCCAAGACCGCGCCGAAGGCGGTTGATTCGTAGACCACCAAGTCAGGCCGGAGCGCACTGAGGAGCCCGACCAGATCGGGCGTCGTGCTGCGCGGCAGAGCATCGGCGAAGAGTTCGGCGTCGAGCCGC
>DATFOP010000308.1:0-13920 GCA_035265505.1 Propionibacteriaceae bacterium
TGCCACTCGCCAACCACGACCACGGCGACATCCGATCGGGCAGCGAGCTCGACCGCCCTCTGCAGCTCGACCTCGTCCTTGAACCCCTTCGGATCCTCCGGCGAGTTGCCCGGGAACATATCGAACATCGACGGGTACACCCGCTGCACCGGCCGGACACCCGGCGCGTACGCGACATCCACCGAGCCGCCAACCTTTGACTTGATCCCGTCCAGCACGGTCACGGTCTCGCCGAGGTCATAGTCGAAGATCCAGGGCCCCAGTGTGTCGCGCTTCGAGTCGGCCAGCGGACCGATCACGGCGATCGATCCCAGGTCTCCAGCGCTCAGCGGTAGCAACGCGTCCTCGTTGCGCAACAGCACGGCCGATCGCTCAGCCGCCACCCGAGCAGCGTCCCGGTGGCTCGGGTCTCCCAGAACCTCCCGCGCCCGGTCCTCGTCAACGTACGGTTGGTCGAATAGGCCGAGCCGCAGCTTCGCCTCGAGGATCCGACGGACGCTGGTGTCCAGCTCCTCTTCGGTGACCAGACCCTGGTCCACTGCCGCCGGGAGGTGCGCGTACGCGGGATCACCGACGGCCATCTCCAGATCGACGCCCGCGCGCAGCGCTCGAGCCCCCGCGTCGGTGAGATCGGCGGCGAACCCGTGAGTGTGCAAATCGTGCACGGCCTGGGCGTCGCTCACCACGAAGCCCTCGAATCCCCAGGTCCCTCGCAGGACATCGGTGATGAGCCACTGGTTGCCGGTGGCCGGGATGCCGTTGAGATCCATGTAGGCCGACATGATGTTGCCGGCGCCGGCGCCGACGGCGGCGGCGAAGGGCGGCAGGTAGACGTTCCAGAGGTCATAGTCGGACAAACTGACCTCGTCGTAGTCGCGGCCGCCGATGGCAGCACCGTAGCCGGCGAGGTGCTTGGGGCCGGCGATGACCCGCTCCGATGTGCCGAGCGCTGTTCCCTGGAACCCGCGGATCTGTGCGACGGCGACGGCAGCTGCGAGGTAGGGATCCTCACCCGCACCTTCGATGATTCGACCCCAGCGTGGGTCGCGCGCGATATCGACCATCGGCGCGAACGCCCAGTGAATGCCCACGGCTCTCGCTTCGCGAGCCGCGACGACCTGGCCGCGCTCGATGGCATCGAGGTCCCAGGAAGCGGCCATGGCGATCGGCACCGGGAAGATGGTGCGCAGTCCATGGATGACGTCGAAACCGAAGAGCGTCGGGACGCCCAGCCGGTGCCCCTCCACCGCGAGCCGCTGCAGGCGGTTGACTTCGGCCGGTTTGGTGACGAACAACAGCGATCCGACCTCACCGCGACCGAGCGCTGCTTCAACCAACTCGGCCGGCGAGGGCGGGGGCTCGCTATGGGCGGGGTGGAAGTCCGCAGGACTGGTGGTGGCGTTAGGTCCGGCCCCGGCAGGAAAGTAGAAGTACTGCGTCAGCTGCCCAGCCTTTTCGGCCACGGTCATTTGGGCGACCAATTCATCGACCCGCTCCGAAATCCCCCGGTCGGTTGAGGGGGTCGGCGGTGCCTGCTCAGTCATGCTGCTCCTCGTTGCGGATGGCATTGGCCCCGTGGACGGCCGACTCACTTCTTGATATGGACCCCACCCTCTCGCATCTGATGCTGCGACACGTCGCTGGCCTCGATATCCAATCGTGCGGTTCGAATTGAACAGCCGCTGCTCTCCCTCAGCCTGGTGGGCAGCGGCGCCGGCAACCGAGGATGCGTGCCGAATAGGGGGGCGAGTACCGTGAGGACGGCAATGAGCCAACCAAGATCTGATCGGCCGCTTACACGTCGGCAGCGCGAGAAGCAGAGTCTGGATGTCGTACAGCGCGCCGTCATCTCGGTTCTGATCGGCGTCGTGTTCGGCCTGTTTGCCGCCGTCCTGGCCGCCTACCTCCTGGTGTACGGGAGCCGAGACCTTGCTCCTGGTGACGTCATCGGTTTGTGGGTGATGACCGGTGTAGTGGGACTGCTCACGGCCGTAGCCATCCTGGTGGTGAATCGACGGCGGCCCTACAGCCCGTGGGTCATTCTCGGCCTCCTGCCGATGGCCGTCTCCGGGTTTTGGATCTTCGACTAAGACCAACCCTTCCCCGATTGGAGACTAGGGCGGTGGGGCCCCAACTCGAACGGCTTCGGGCGCGGGCGCGCTCGAGCCTGCGGCGGGTTCTGTGGTGGATCTGGCCTTCGCATCCGGATTCCTGGTCCGCCGTACCTGCTCGGCTACGACCTGGGGCATCGCAGATTGCCAGGCTCACCGTCGCAGCCGTCTTCTCCTATGTTGTCGCCAACGCCTACTCGCCAGGGATCCTCGATCTGACTGCTCCGTTGACCGCGTTGTTAGTGGTCCAGGCCTCGACCGTCGGCACGCTGAGGATGGGCTTCGTACGCGTAGGAGCTGTCCTGACCGGGGTGCTCGTGGCCGTCGGCGTGGCGACCTGGATCGGCTTGACCTGGTGGAGTCTCGGGGCCGTCATCGCGGCGTCGCTAGTGCTCGCGAAGGTGCTGCGGCTGGGTGAGCAGTCGTTGGAGGCGCCGATCAGCGCGATGCTGATCTTGGCCGTATCCGCACCCGGGCTGGCAGCCGAGGTGCGGGTCGTGAACACCTTGATCGGCACCGTGGTCGGCGTGGCGTTCAGCCTTGTGGTGCCGGTTTCGATCCCCAACGTCCGGGCCACTGACCGGGTACGCCGACTGGCCCGGTCGCAAGCGGCCCTGCTGGACGAGGCGGCGTTGTCACTGGCTGACCGGGCACCGCACCCTGAGGAGCTCAAAGCGGCGCTCGATTGGACTGACGAGATCGCACGCGACATCGACGACGCCTACACCGCCGTACAGGCGGTCGAGGACAGCAGAACGCTGAATCCGCGTGCCCTGGTCGCGGCGAAGGTGCATCCTGGCCTGCGGGCTGCGATCGACCGGCTCGACCGGTGCCTAGCAGCCGAACGCGCACTGCTCGTCATCATTGGCACGGAGGCGCCATCAGCAGCTGGCGACGTCGACGACTCCTCCGGCTCCGAACTGCGACGTGCGTTTGCGGTTGTGCTCGACGACCTAGCGAACGCGTTGCGGGCCTTCGGCGACTTGATCAGCGCCGAGTACGGCGGCGGCAACATCGACGCCGTCGATGAGCTGCTGACGCGAACCCTCGAACTCGTCCGAGAGACCCGGGCCGTTCTCACCGAACTGATCCTGCTGAACGTCGACCCGCGGGGACAGACCGATCTCTGGATGCTGCAAAGCTCGGTGCTGGCTGCTGTCGAGCAAATCCTGCAGCAATTGGACCTGGAGCAAAGCGAGCGCAGCAGGGCAGCGTGGCTCGAGCGCCCTCGGTTCCTCACCCTCCCGATCGGTGGTGGCTTGGCGAGAGGTGACCGCGACGCGGACTCAGCGCGTGAAACTCCGCTTCGCACTCACTAGGGCGACACGATGACCGGCTGTTTGAGGTCAAAGAATTCAGGCTGTCCGACGCTGAGCTTGTTCATCTCATCCATGTTCGCCTTCAACTCAGGCGGCACCTCCTTGCGTTCACCCTGCCGGGCGTCTGCTTCAGAAGTGAAGTACATGACCATCGTGTATGCACCGCCGTCATGGCCGACCGCGACGCTGCCGATCATGTCCGGGCGGAATGCTGCCCACTTGTCTGAGTCTGCCGCCATGAGCTGCTTGACCCGCTCTGGGTCGCTGCCACGGCCTTGCATGACCTGGACGAATTCGGCTTGGTCCGGGTCGCCGTGCAGATCAAGGTTCACGTCGTTGCTGTCCTGGAATGTGGCACCGCCGTCAAACAGCTGCTCGGTCTGCGACCACCATTGGCTTTGCTCAGGTCGGTCGCTGTTGCGGCGAGCCGCCTCCTCCGACTCGAAACGGACGACTGTGATGTACCGGCCGTCGTCGGTCGTTCCGCCTGTGGAGCCCAGCCAGCCGTCAGCGCTAGGAGCGAGTTCCTTCAACCAGCGGTCGGTCGCAGCCCTCATCGCCGCCGGGTCAGACACCTTGCCCTGGATCACTTGTGCGAACATTCCGAACCCCCCTTTGAGACCGTCGATGTGCTGAATCACATCTACCTTTGGACGTTACGACTGCCAGCTGCTGGCGTCAACGGTGCTTGTCGGCGTCGATCTGCGCTCCCGACTGTCCGGCGTAGCGCAGCGTCGGTTGGTTAGGGTCGCTGTAGGTTCCAGGGAGGCGCCGTCGCTCACGCCGCTCCGCGGGCGCTCGCCAGATTGACTCCAGGACAGGAGGCCTCGTGTCAGTCCGTACTCGCCTATTGCTGGCGAGTGCTTTGATGCTTTTTCTCGAGCTGACACTCATCCGTTGGACTGGTGCCCAGGTTGTCCATCTCAGCTACTTCAGCAACTTCGTGCTACTGGGATCGTTTCTCGGGCTCGGGCTGGGGTTTCTTCGGGCAGGCCAACCTGGGCGGCGACGTCCCTACTACTCGCCGGTCGCCCTCCTTGGATTGATCGGGTTCTTGTCGGCATATCCCGTGGCCGTCAACCGGGAAGACAAATCCGTCATCTTCTTCACGAGTTTGAGCACGTCGGGGCCGCCGCCTTGGGTTGTATTGCCTCTTATCTTCCTGGCCGTTGCCGCGATCATGGCCGGACCCGGCCAATTGGCCGGGGAGTGCTTCAACCGATTGCCCCGGCTCCCAGCGTATCGGTACGACCTCTGCGGCTCGCTCATCGGCATCGTATTGTTCACCATATTCTCATTTCTCGGCGTTCCCCCACTTGTCTGGTTCTTTGTGATCTCCCTGGCATTCGTGCTCTTGCTCGGCAGACCCGGCTGGTCAGTCTCGGTCACTCTCCTCATTTCGACGTTAGCCATGTTCAGCTACCCACTCCTGACGCAGGTGGGGGTCTTCTGGTCGCCTTATTACCGGGTGAGCACATTCGAGGAGCCTGATCGCAACAACGGAACGCAATGGCAGGTCTATGTCAATGGCATTCCCCACCAGAGGCTGACCACTGCCGCCACCCGCCTGCTCCAGGAGCCGTTTTACGACGAGCCCTACCAGCGGGTTGTGAGACCGCCCAAGAATGTGCTCATCGTCGGTGCCGGCACCGGCACGGACGTGTCGATTGCGCTTTCCCGCGGCGCGCAGCACGTCGACGCGGTCGAGATTGATCCCCGATTACTCGAGTTCGGCCGACAGCACAACCCCGACCATGCGTACCAGGATCCCCGGGTGACGACGCACGTCAATGACGGCAGGGCGTTTCTGGAGCGTACGGACACCAAGTACGACCTCATCTTGTTCGCGCTTCCAGACTCACTCACGCTCGTATCAGGGGCGAGTGCCCTGCGGCTCGAGAGCTATCTCTTCACTAAAGAGGCCATGGAATCGGCTCGACAGCATCTGGCGCCGGGCGGGGCGTTCTCCATGTACAACTACTATCGCGAGCCCTGGTTGGTTGACCGGCTGGGCAGCACGATGAACCAGACTTTCGGACATCCGCCGTGCATTCTCACAAATTCACAAGCCATCTCCCTCGCCGTGTTCGTCGTTGGGCTGGAGCAGAGCGATCAGCGCTGTGCAGCGACATGGCAGCCATCGAATTCGGTGAACGCCCCGTCGACAGACGACCATCCCTTCCTCTATGTCGACGAGAACGCAGGACTCTTCGGCATACCGGGGATATATGTACTGGCTATCAGTCTCATCCTGATGGCCAGCCTCCTTGCCATCGTGGCAGTAGGCGGGACGGCACAGATCAAGGCGACGTGGCAGTATCGTGATCTATTCCTCCTCGGGGCGGCATTCTTGTTGCTCGAGACCAAGAACGTCACCGGTTTTGCGTTGTACTTCGGCACCACCTGGCTGGTGAACGCTTTCGTTTTCGCCGGTATTCTGCTGGCTGTCCTGGCGGCCGTTGAAATCGTGGAACATTTCGCCGTGCCACCAGTACGCTGGATGTACGGCATCCTGTTCGGAGGATTGTTCATAGCGTGGATCATCCCCGTTTCATGGGTTTTGTCGCTGCCATTCGGGCTCCGGCTCGTGGTCGCCATCGTCGTTGCATTCATCCCTATCATGGCCGCCAATGTGATCTTCGCACAGCGCTTCAGTTCAAGCGCAGAACCCGCAACAGCTTTTGGCACCAATCTGCTCGGCGCGATGTTCGGCGGTTGCCTTGAGTACATGGCTTTGGCGACGGGCTATCGCACTCTGGTGGTCCTTTGCGCCGCTCTTTATCTTGGAGCTTTCCTTCTCACACCACGCGGCACCGCAGGAGAATTGAGCCGAACCGCCAGGACACCTCAACTCGCTGATTCGGCCTAGTTTCGTGCTATGGATTTATCCCGCTGAAGGTGATGAGGGGGCAGCTCGGCACCGCGAGTTCGACGCGCAGGTGGCGTGACCGGTAGAGCTGCGAAACCTGTTGAACCCGGAACGTCTTGCCGATCCGGCCGCGGCTCCCCGCGGTGATCTCATTGGTGCTCGTGTCCACCTGGGGAGGCTCGATCTCGACGTTCCGATCGTCGGTGTAGGCGAATGTCATGGCGACCTCGGCTCCACGGACGAGCGTTTGTGGATTGGACACCCCTACCCAAACTGTCACGTCGTCGCTCGTGGCCTTCCCCACACTGGCGCTTCGGGGGCTGTCCTTGGCCGACAGCTCGAACCCATCTAGTGCGAACGTGGCGCCGTCAGCAAAGCGCGCCCGCTGATGCAGATCGAGCTCGGTCTCGCCGACCGGCGCAGCGCATCCGCTGAGCAGCAAGAGCGCCACGACTGATGCGGCGATGCGCTTCACGGCCACAGGATAGTGACCGCCAGTCCCGGGCAGGTGAACTCCGTTAACCAACCATCAGCGGCGCGATCGCGAAGTAGCGAACGCGCCCGGATTGACAATGCGAGTCATCGAGACGGTTCGCCTGGGTCGCGGTGGGTGGGGAACAAGATCGCCGCGAGGAGGTGCCGTCGGCGATCCGGAGATGGGGCGTTGGTGAGGTATGGGCGGACGGCCTCAAGCAGGTGGTCGTACAACGCTCGCTTTTCACCGTCGCTGAGCCAAAGGGGCACTTGCCGGTAGGACACCATGTCGGCTGTCGGGTCGGCGTCGTCCTGGTCCAGGTAGCTTCCGAACTCCGCGAGCAGCGTGGCGAGGCTGGCTCCGAAGCCGCGCCTATGGTCATCTTTCGTCATCGCTGCGGCGGCGTCGGCGTCGATGATTGCCCGCGCAGGCTGCAGGCGGTAACGACGCTCGACCGCTCCACCTTTGCGTTCCTCCCCCTCAACCTCGATCAGCCCGTTGTCCACCAACAGGGCGACCTGCCGATACATCGTGGCCTTGGAAACGTCAGGCATGCGTTCACGCAGGTCCGTGGTGGTGAACGGCTGACCGTCGAACGTCGCGTGCACGATCCGTAACCGGATCGGGTGCAACAGAAGTTCCGTACCGTCCATTGCACAACGATCTCATATTTGATACCGTTCTCAAACATGAGACCGCATGAATTTCCACCCATTGGCCAACACATCCAGGTGCGAAATCACCGTCTGTGGCTACACCGCAGTGGCGAGGGGGGACCAACAGTTGTCTTCGTCGCCGGAGGCGGGGCGATGGGACTGGACTACCTGCTCTCCCAGCAACGCGTCGCTGAGCTCAGCTCTTCTGTGATCTACGACCGTGCCGGCACTGGTTGGAGTGAGGATGCCGATCTACCAAGAAGCGCCGATGAGGTAACCGACGAACTTCATGATCTTCTTGGTCTTGTCGGAGGGCCGCCGCCCCACCTCCTGGTTGGTCACTCGCTTGGTGCGGCGTACGTGCATCGCTATGCCCAGCGGTTTCCGACGGAGGTCGCCGCGCTCGTGCTGGTGGAGCCCGCTCATCCGGACTGGGACACCTACATGCCGGACCACCTGAAGCTGGCCTCGAACCAGACCGCCGATCTGGCCGTCCCGGACGTCAGCGAGGATCTCGTCACCCTCGCCCGAGGCCAGCTGGAGGCCGGCATGTTCGACGCCTTCCCTCACGATCTTCGCGAGCTGCTCATCAATAAGCACCTGAGCCCAGAGCGACTGTTAGTTGGGATCAAGGAAGGCCTCAACGTCTTGTCCGTGATGGATGAGTTGCGTACGGGTGGTCCTTTGCCCGATGTGCCTCTCGTCGTGCTCTCCGGAACCGCGATCGGGCCCGAGCAGACCGTCTTCCAGACCGAAGACAACCTGCGCCAACAGATCGCAGGTAGCCAGCGTCTGTTCGACGCCATCGCCGCATCGGCCCCCCACGGCCAACACCGATCCCTTCCCGATGCCTCTCACGTCTCTCTTCCCATGACCAGACCCGACGCGATCGCCGATGCAGTCAATGAGGTCCTTCATCAGTTGCGGCTGACCGGCAGTCAGTTGTCGCGCTAGTCGTGCGTGGTGACAGAGGGCCGGACAAGCCGCAGTGCCACCTGGGAGTGGGGTGCTGGACTGAGATGCTTGCCAGATGGAGCAGCGCATCAGTCTGGTAACCCTGGGCGTGGCCGATCTGGCTCGAGCCCGATCCTTCTATGAAGCGATGGGCTGGGCCGATGCACAGCAGCCCGACGACGAAGTGTGCTTCTTCCAGGCTGGCGGCATGGTGCTCGGGCTATGGACAGAGCTGGGTGGGCACGGCGCGCCTGGCATCGAACTCGCGCACAACGTCCGGACCCCCGAGGAAGTCGGGGAAATACTCGACGACGCCGAGCGGGTCGGCGGAACGATCATTCGGGCGGCGGCTCCCGCCGAGTGGGGCGGCACAACCGGAGCGTTCGCTGACCCCGACGGTTACGTCTGGGAAGTTGCGCACAACCCCGGTTGGACCATCACCAACGACGGCTCCGTCCGCATCTGACAACCGTTGTGCGTGGCTGGGGACCATTTCAGCGGTCCGCGAAGCAAGCCAGCCCTGATCGGCAAGCGACTTTGAGCTTGTCGATCGTCCACAGACGTCCAGCACTACGAAGCGGGAGCCGTGGCACGCCACTGACGCTCGATCTGGCGGAGTAGCGCCGGATAGACAACGTAGCGCCGCAACGGGTCGATGCCGGCCATGTAGAGGGAGCCGAGCCGTCCGTTCGGCCTGACCAGGACGGCCATCTGACCGCGATAGCCACCGGCGCCGTCCGGCACCCACCCCAGGTGCATCACGGTGTGCACCGTCCGGTTGGCCAGTTCGGCGGCGAACTCGTCGTCGAGCTGGTAGATCGGCGAAAACGGAGCAGTGCTGATCACGCAATCCGAAGACGCGGTCCGGAACTCGTCCGGGAGCCGGTCCCGGAGCGAAGCCACCCTGGCGCCGAGCCCACCCGCCTTGTCGTCCCAGCCGAGCAGTCGACCGATTTTCCAGCGCGCCTCCCAGAGGAACCGCACGATGAACGGCGCCTCGTCGGGAAAGCTGCTCCCGAAGACGGCCTTGACCAGACGAGGAAGTTCACCCGCGCCGCCGGGAGTCGGCAGCGCCCATACGTCCTCGATCGTGAACTCCGATGCGATCTCGTGAATCCGCCATGGCCGGTCGGTGTGGGCACTCTGTTGGAGTCTCATGGTGGCTCGATCCATACGGCAGCGTATACATCTGAGGTTACCCCACTTGTACGCTGCCGTACAGATGTTGGTGGAAGCGCGGTGGTCCCGCCGAACGGAGGTGTTGATGGCCAAGGCCCGGACTCCGCGCCGTGCGTGGATCGATCAAGGGCTGCTCGCGCTGGCCGCCGGCGGGCCAGCCGCCGTCCGGATCGAGACGCTGGCGCAGGAACTCGGGGTGACCAAGGGTGGTTTCTATGGCTACTTCGCCGATCGCCAGGCACTGCTCGAGGAGATGCTCGACACCTGGGAACGCGAGGTAACAGAGAGCGTGATCGACCGGGTGGAGACCCTCGCCGGGAACCAGGACGCCCGCAACAAGCTGCGGCGACTCTTCGCGATCGTCGCGGTCGTCGACGAGCAACCGACGACCGGCGTGGCGGTCGAACTCGCCATCCGCGACTGGGCGCGACGCGCCCCCGACGTCGCTCAGCGGCTGCGGCGCGTTGATCATCGACACATGGCGTACCTGCGCTCATTGTTCGGCGAATTCTGCGCCTCCGAGGTGGAGGTGGAAGCCCGCTGCTTGATCACCATGTCGATCCGACTAGGCGACCATCTCGTGCCCGTGGATCATGCGAACCGGAGTCGGGCCGAAGTGTTGGCCAGGGTGCTGCGCCAGCAGCTGGCGTAGTCCTCCGTCCCGCGGGAGCTCAGGTCAAGGCGAGCTCCGGCCACAGTGCAAGGTCCACCAGTCGAGCTGCTGGCAATTGAGGAGATCTCGCATCGAGAACGTGGGTCAGCGGAGCGGTCGGAAGAACGCGCGGACGTCCTCGACAAATTGCTGCGGAGCCTCGAGCGGGGCGAAATGGCCACCCTCCGAGTACTCGCTCCAGTGAGGAATCTCGTGCTGCGGATCCATCAGTTTCCGCACCACCGACCCTCCGCCGCCGAAGACCGCCCAGCCGCGCGGCGCGCTCGGTTGAGCGCCCCAATCGCGCTCGGCGTGTCCCGCGTCATAAAGGAAGTGCGCCGACGCTGCACCGTTGTGGCAGAGCCAGTACGCCGTGACCGTTGCCAGCAAGCGATCCGGGTCGATGGTGCGGCTACGGCCCTCGTGGCCCAGATCCGTCCATTCCTCGAACTTCTCCATGATCCAGGCCAGCTGGGCTATCGGAGAATCTCCCAACCCATAGCCGACCGTGGCGGGGCGGCTCTGTTGTACCGCGATGTATCCGAGCCCCTCTCTGACGAAGTGGTTCATTCGCTCAACGAGGGGGCGCTGCGACTCGTCGAACTCGGCTGGGTCGACGGTCATGCCAGCGAAGCTGAGCACTGCGGCGGCGGCCAGCATGTCGGTGATCACGTGCACGCCAACCACACTCGTCGGGTCAGCGACGGCCATGTCCTGGGCAACGCCGGCGCCCACGTCACCGCCCGCGACGCCGTAACGCTGATAACCGAGCCGGTGCACGATGGCGACAAATGCGTTGGCCATCCGAGCGCTTGTCCAGCCGTGCTCGCTTACCGGCGGCGCGAGCCCGAACCCCGGCAGCGAGGGGGCGATCACGTGAAAAGCGTCCGCAGGATCAGCGCCATGCGCAGCTGGGTCACTCAGCGGACCGATGACGTCCAGGAACTCCACCACCGAGCTTGGGTAGCCGTGGTTGATCACCAAGGGCAACGCCCCCGGATGGGGAGAGTTGGCATGGAGCACCAGAATGTCCTGCGCATCGACCGTCGTCATGGTCGGGTTCCAGCGGTTCAGCTCCGCCTCGACCCCCCGCCAGTCAAAGGCGCTGCGCCACCGGTCGGCCAGCTCACGCAGCTCGTCTAGTGGGACGCCACGTGACCAGTCCTGGTTTGTCGCGCCAATCGGCCAGCGGGTACGGCGCAGCCGGTCAGCAAGGTCGTCCAGATCGGCCTGCGGCACGTGCATCTGATGGGGCGTCAGCCCTTCGGAATTCGTCATGCCGCCAGCGTCGCAATAAATAAGGAACAAAACGTTCCGCAATAGCGACCAGACTTGATAATCGTGAGAAGCACCCCAGCCAGGCTGCTCCAACTTCTCGCGCTGCTGCAAACGCACCGTGACGTCACCAGCACCGAACTTGCCGGCCAGCTCCAGGTGACGACCCGCACTATTCGCAAGGACGTACAACGCCTCCGCGACCTTGGCTATCCCATCCACGGCGCACCGGGCGTCGCCGGCGGTTACCGACTCGGGGCTGGGACGAAGCTGCCGCCACTGCTCCTCGATGACGAGGAGGCGATCGCAGTGGCGATCGGATTACAGACCGCCGCCGCCGGTACCGTGGGCGGCATTCAAGAACCTGCGTTGCGGGCACTTACCAAGCTCGATGGCCTTCTGCCCGCCGCCCTTGGCCGACGAGTCTCCAGCCTGGCCGAAGCGATCAGCACAGTGCCGTCCGCCGCGCCGATGGTGGATCCCGCCCTCCTGGTGGCCGCCGCGAGCGCCATCCGCGACCGTGAACTGCTGCGGTTTGATTACCGGCGCCACGACGGTCGGCTCGCCCGCCGCGAGGCCGAGCCGCACCGTCTCCTGCACGCCGGTCGACGGTGGTACCTCGTTGGCTGGGACACGGCGGCCGAAGCCTGGCGCACCTACCGGGTCGACCGAATGGCAATCACGGTGCCGAACGGACGGCGCTTCGCTCCCCGCGAACCACCCACAGGCGGGTTCGAGGCCTACCTCACAGACGGGCTGTCCGTCCAAACCTGGCCCGTCGTCGGGCGGTTCTTGATGCACGCGCCCATCGAGCAGCTGCGCGGCAAGTCTCACCTCACTGAGGGAATGCTCGCCCCGGTCGACGAGCGCCAGTGCATCCTCACCGTCGGGGCTGACAGCGAAGCCATGCTGCTCGTCCTCGTCGGCATCTACGACTGCGACTTCACCGTGCTCGATCCACCCGGCGCTATCCAGCGCGCCGCGGCTCTGGCCCAGCGCTACCAGCGGGCAACACGCTACGCAACGGATCAAGATTGAACGCCAGGTACGTCACGAGCAGTGGTCTCAGCCAGTCGGCGGTCGGCCTGATGATTCCGCGACGCGACGCTCAACGACCGTGCCAGCCCCAATCAGCCGACGTGGGTTCCGAACCAGTCGATGAGCTGCTCATACGCCGACGCCGCGGCGGTCGGGTTGTACCGCTGCCCCGTGTCGTTGAAGAAGGCATGCCCGGCGTTCGGGAAGGTCACGATCTCGTGGGTAAGGCCTGCTTTTTCCAGAGCCGCCTTGGCTGCGTCCCGGGTCGCATTCACCCGCTCATCCTGCTCGCCGTAGATGCCAAGGACGGCGGCGTTACGGGAACCCGCGAAGTCGGCGCCGTCCGGCAGGGGACCGTAGAACGGGGCCGCAGCGGCCAGCCGGGGCTCACCGGAGGCGAGCAGCGTCCAGACCATGCCACCACCGAAACAGAAGCCAACGGCACCGATCTTGGCGCCTGCCGTACGGCGTTCCATTTCGCCGATGGCGGCCTTCATGTCAGCCACGAGCCGGCTGTCCGGTAACCGGTTCAGCGCGGCGGTGACCTCCGCCTCACCCTGGAAGGACGCCGTGCCGCCCTCCTCAGAGAGCAGATCAATGGCGAGCGCCGAGTAGCCGCTCGTCGCGAGACGCCCGGCCACTGAACGGATGTGATCGGTGAGGCCGCGGTTTTCGTGCACGACCAGCACCGCACCACGAGGCTCCGCGGCGGCGGACCACGCACCCTGCAGCGTGCGGTTGTCAGGACCGTCGAACGTAATCGATTCGGTTGGCTGGGCCGGTGGACCGGCCGGAGCCGAAGCGGCTGGGCTCCCGGTTGCCGTTTGTGCTCCACCACCCTCTCCCGCGGTGTCGCACGCGGCCAGCATCGGTACGGCCACCGCCGCTGCGACGCCGAGCATGCCTAGGCGGCGCAGTGCCTCACGGCGGCCGATGATGCCGTCGGAGTAGTCCTCGACGACCTCCTCAGTCAGATAGCTGTTGAACTGCGTCATGATCTTCAGAGTAGGCGTTCAACAGGCCGAGATTCTGGCGAGCGACAGACGATGAGTCGAAGGACGTTCGGCTCTACCCGGCGGCACAGGGGAAGGTTGTTCTTGGATCGTGTCCCAGGCAACGGCCTCCGCGGAGCTCAGCACCCCACCGCGCCGGTACTCCTTGGCAATTTTCTTTTGCCTGGCATTCGGTGTGTCCTGGGCAGTGTGGCTCCCCGCAGTTGCCGTGGTGCTCGGTGCGGAGGCGCCGGCGTTCAACCATCCGCCGGTCCTGGACGCCTACCCCGCTGATCTGACCGCTCGCATCCCCTGGCTTGCTCTCCTGCCTGCCGTGTTCCTCCAACAGGTGCTTCTCGGCAGCTCTCTCGGAGAGGAACCGGGATGGCGCGGCTACGCC
>DATFOP010000309.1:0-14350 GCA_035265505.1 Propionibacteriaceae bacterium
GGCCGCGGCCATCGACGAATACTTCGGCAGCTTCGACAAGTTCCGCGCTCACTTCGAGGCCAATGCCACGGCTATCCAGGGCTCCGGCTGGTCGATGCTGGTGTGGGACACCCTAGGCCAACGCCTCAATATCGTGCAGCTTTACGACCAGCAGTCGAACCTGCCGCTGGCCCAAATGCCGATCGTGCTGCTCGACATGTGGGAGCACGCGTTCTACCTGCAGTACAAGAACGTCAAGGCTGACTACGCCAAGGCATGGTGGAACGTCGTCAACTGGGCTGACGCCCGTGCTCGCTTCACGGCCGCGCGGTCCCAGACGGCCGGGCTGATCGCCCGGGCCTGACGGTCAGGGCGCGGTGCTCGACTCGGGGCGGGTAACGCTGAGCGCCTTCACGGTATTGATCGTGTCGGCATCGGCGGCAGACTTGTCCGGGCGATACCGAAGCACACGGGCGAATCTCAGTGCGACGCCTCCGGGGTAACGAGTCGAGGCCTGCAAGCCGTCACAGGCGACCTCGACGACCAGAGATGGCTCGACGTAGACCGTGCCTGCGCTCCGGCGGACCTCTCGTGCCAAGAACTGCTCCGTCTGCCAGGCCAGCATCTCGTCAGTCAGGCCCTTGAACGTCTCGCCGAGCATGATCAACTGATCGTTCTCCGGATCTCGCGCAGCCAGGTGCAGGTTGGACAGCCAGCCCCGCCGACGCCCGTGACCCCACTCGGCCGCGGTGACGATCAAATCGAACGTATGCCTGGGCTTGAGCTTGACCCACGCGGAATCTCGCCGACCAGCCGCGTACGAAGCGGAGAGGTTCTTCACCACCAGACCCTCGTAGCCCTGGGACACCGCTTCGGTGAAGACCGCCGAGACCTCCTCCAGGTCTGCGCAGACCGCTCGGGGGACGATCAACGATGGCGGCAAGATCTCTGCCATCACCTCGATTCGGCGGGTCAGCGGTTCGTCGAGCAAATCATGATCATCCACGCGAAGCAGGTCGAAGAAGAACGCCTGCAACGGCAGGCGCTCTGCGGCAGCAGCCACATCGGCACTGCTCATGGCCCGGGACGCCACGACCTGGAACCGCTCGGGTCTCCCGTCAGCGCTCAAGGCGAGAACCTCGCCGTCCAGCACGATCTGATCCGACGGAAGATCAGCGACAAGCGCCACCACATCCGGCATCCGCGCCGTCACGTCGTCCAGGCTGCGCGTGAAGATCGTGATCTCGGGACCCTTGCGGTGAACCTGCACCCGCACGCCGTCCAGCTTGAAGTCCACAACGGCAGGGAGGCCCGTCTTGGCGACGGCTCCCTCGGGGTCGGGAGCACTCGCCGCAAGCATGGGCTGCACGGCCGTGCCCACCTGGAGCGTGACGGCATCAAGGGCAGGACGGCCACCGGTGATCGCCAGCCTGGCCGCCGCCGCGGTGGAAGAGAGCAGCATTGCAGCACGGCGGACGGAAGCCAGCGGCACGGCGAACGCGGATGCGAGGCCCTCTTGCACCTGGGCCTCGAGCGCTCCTTGACGGAGGTCGCCAAAAATGAGCCCCCGGAGGAAGTCCTGTTCGGACTCTGTCGCTCGAGCGAAAAGGTCGCTAGTGGCGCCGACGCGAGCGGCGGCAGAGCCTGCTCCGTGAAGAGCAGAGATCTCCTCGAAGGCCCGGTCGACGTCAACCACTTCTAGCGATGGCGCCGCCCTTGGCTCGGGGAGGCTCTGCAACGAGCGCCATCCCAACCCGGTACGTCTCTGCCGCAGCTCTCCGGAAAGGTATGAGACGACGACGTCGATGTCCTCAGGCGTGGCGTCGGCCAAGATGGCCGCAATCAAGTCACGCTTGGCGTTGCGGGACCGGGTCGCCGACAGGGCGTTCCACGTCTCGGCCAGCCGGGACAGCAGCATGCTCAGCATTCTGCCGGTTGCCGTGAGGACGGCGCACGAAGCGCCGCCCTCACGTCTGGAGGATTCAGGACTTGGTGTCGCGTGACTCCGTGGTCGGCGCGGCCGCCTCCTCATTCGAGGTGTCGTCGCTGGGAGCTTGCTGCGACTCTGTCAGCGCCTCCCGCTCCTCGGTGTCACCGACGAGCTCCTCGGCCGGCGCCTCTTCGGTGACCAGCTCCTCGGCGTCGAGTTCAGTCGCCTCAACCGGTTCGGCCGGCGCCGGCTCATTGGTTACCGCCGATGCAGGCGCTGGCTCGTTGACAGCCGTTCCTGCCGCTGAAGCCGGTGCCGGGCTCTTGGCCGACTTCTTCGCCGGCGCCTTCTTGGCCGGTCCGGCGCTCTTGGCGTTGACCTTCTTGCTGTCCTCGACCGACTCTGTGACGAGCTCTATGACGGCCATCGGAGCGTTGTCACCCTTGCGTGGCCCTACCTTGGTAATCCGGGTGTAGCCCCCCTCGCGACCGGCAAAGGTGGGCGCGATCTCAGTGAACAAAGTGTGCACCACGCCCTTGTCCTTGACCGTGGTCAACACCAGCCGGCGGGAATGGATGTCACCGCGGCGCGCTTTGGTGATCAACTTCTCCGCCAACGGCCGGAGCCGCCGAGCCTTCGCCTCGGTGGTCACGATCCGTCCGTGCTCAAAGAGCTGGCTAGCGAGATTGGCCAGGATGATGCGCTCGTGCGCGGGACTGCCGCCCAGCCGAGCGCCCTTCGTCGGTGATGGCATCTTCTCTCCAGAGCTTTAGTAGGTCAGACGACTTCGGGGGTTTGAAGGGGGTCGCCCCCTTGCTCAATACTGCTCGGTCTCGGAGAAATCGACGTCCTCGTCATCCAGTTCGTCATACCGGCCGATGGCGGTCAGCGGATCGAAGCCCGGAGCGCTGTCCTTGAGCGACAGGCCCATTTCGTGCAGCTTCAGTTTGACCTCGTCGATCGACTTCGATCCGAAGTTGCGGATGTCCAGCAGGTCCTGCTCACTGCGAGATACCAGCTCGGACACTGTGTGGATGCCCTCGCGCTTGAGGCAGTTATAGGACCGCACGGTGAGGTTCAGGTCCTCTACGGGCAGCGCCAGGTCGGCAGCCAACTGCTCGTCGATCGGCGACGGGCCGATCTCGATTCCCTCCGCTTCGAGGTTGAGCTCGCGTGCCAGACCGAACAGCTCGACCAGGGTGCGACCCGCCGACGCCACCGCGTCCCGCGGCCGGATCGCCAACTTCGTCTCCACGTCCAAGATCAATTTGTCGAAGTCCGTGCGCTGTTCGACGCGGGTCGCCTCCACCTTGTAGGTGACCCTTAGCACCGGCGAGTAAATCGAATCAACCGGAATGCGGCCGATTTCGGCGTCGGCGGTCTTGTTCTGGACCGCAGAGACGTAGCCGCGGCCACGCTCGACCACCAGCTCCATCTCCAGCTTGCCGTCCTCGTTCACATTGGCGATGTGCAGGTCGGGATTGTGGACCTCTACTCCGGCCGGCGGCGCGATGTCGGCCGCAGTGACTGCTCCGGGGCCGGCCTTACGGAGGTACATGGTGACCGGCTCGTCCTCCTCGGAGGAGACGACCAGGCCCTTGAGGTTCAAGATGATCTCGGTGACGTCCTCGACCACCCCTTCCAGGGTGGAGAACTCGTGGAGGTTGCCATCGATCTTGATGCTGGTGACGGCTGCGCCGGGAATGGACGACAGCAGCGTACGACGCAGCGAGTTGCCGAGCGTGTAGCCGAATCCGGGCTCCAGCGGCTCGATGACGAAGCGGGACCGATTGTCGGCCACCGGCTCCTCGGACAGCGCGGGTCGCTGTGCAATCAACATGACAGTTCTTCCTTCCCCGCGGAACCCGCTATTTGATCCCGCGGAACCCGAACCGCATCCGGCGGTCCGAGATCACGCGCGCTGAGCTTGGCTGAGCGGCGTGTATTGCCTACTTGGAGTAGAGCTCGACGATGAGTTGCTCCTGAACATCGATGACAATCTGCTGTCGGACCGGCAGCTGATGGATGAGGATTCGGCCGCGCTCCGGGATGACCTGCATCCAGCCGGGTACCTCGCGCTCGTTATGGGTCTCCCGGTTGACGATGTGCGGCGTCAGCTCACGAACCTTGGCAGCCAGATCAACGACATCGTGAGGGCTGACCCGATACGACGGGATGTCGACCTTTTGGCCGTTGACCAAGAAGTGCCCGTGTACCACGAACTGGCGAGCCTGCCGTCGCGTCCGAGCCAAACCCGCTCGGTACACCACGTTGTCCAGCCGCGACTCCAGGATCTGCAGCAAGTTGTCGCCGGTCTTGCCTTGCAGCCGGTTGGCTTCCTCGTAGTAGCGGCGGAATTGCTTCTCCAGCACGCCGTAGGAGAATCGCGCCTTCTGCTTCTCCCGCAGCTGTAGCGAATACTCCGACTCCTTGGTGCGACCTTTGCCGTGCACGCCGGGCGGGTAAGGGCGCCGCTCGAACGCCGAGTCGCCGCCGACCAGGTCAACACCCAGCCGACGCGACTTCTTGGTCATGGGACCGGTATAGCGAGCCATGTTTCAATCAGTCCTTGTCTCTGAGTCGCCTAGACGCGACGCCGCTTGGGCGGGCGGCAGCCGTTGTGCGGTACGGGGGTGACGTCGGAGATCGCGCCAACCTCAAGGCCGACCGCTCCCAGGGAGCGGATCGCCGTCTCCCGGCCGGAGCCCGGGCCCTTGACGAACACGTCGACCCGCTTCATGCCATGCTCCATCGCGCGCCGGCCGGCGGCTTCGGCTGCCATCTGGGCGGCATAGGGGGTCGACTTGCGGGAGCCCTTGAAGCCGACCGTTCCGGCGGAGGCCCACGCGATCACCGCACCTGTCGGGTCGGTGATCGAGATGACGGTGTTGTTGAACGTCGATTTGATGTGCGCGTGGCCGGAGACCACGTTCTTCTTTTCCTTCTTGCGCACCTTCTTGGCGGCGCCGGTGCTGCGTCCTGCGGTAGCCATTACTTTGCCTTCTTCTTGCCGGCGACGGGTTTGCGGGCGCCCTTGCGAGAGCGGGCATTGGTGCGGGTGCGCTGGCCGCGAACGGGCAAGCCACTGCGATGACGGCGTCCCTGGTAAGAACCGATCTCGACCTTGCGTCGAATGTCGGACGCGACCTCCCGGCGCAGGTCGCCCTCTACCTGGTAGTTCGCCTCTATCCAGTCACGCAAGGCGACTAGTTGTTCGTCGGTCAGCTGGTGAACGCGGACGTCGCCACTGATCTGGGTGGCTTCCAGGGTTTGCAGCGCGCGGGTCTTCCCGACGCCGTAGATGTAAGTCAGGGCGACCTCGAGCCGCTTCTCGCGCGGCAGATCGACACCGATCAGGCGGGCCATAAGGCGAGTACCTTTCGTCTGGTCGACGCACCTTGGTTCCCCGGTCCTGAACCTGTCGAAGGATCAGAGGTGCGTCGCGGAGGTGTCTGGCGTGATGCGTCCCCGGCTGCCTTCGACTTGGAGTTCTTTGCCAAATCACCGGGGCCTCGGCCTCCGACCGAGGGTGGGATCGAAATCGCTTTCGAACGTGCAATCACGCTTTCTGGATCTTGCTCAGCCCTGCCGTTGCTTGTGGCGGGGATTCTCGCAAATCACCATCACGCGACCGTGCCGGCGAATCACCTTGCACTTGTCGCAGATCTTCTTGACGCTCGGCTGGACCTTCATCGAGCTTCTTTCTTGATCAGGCTCGGCATGCGTAAACATGCCTGCCGTGGTGGATGATTTTGCGTCTCGTACGGATGATGGATGAGACGTGGTCACTTGTGCCGGTACACGATGCGGCCGCGAGTCAGATCGTAGGCGGAGAGTTCGACGACCACTCGGTCTGCCGGAAGGATGCGGATGTAGTGCTGCCGCATCTTGCCACTGATCGTGGCCAGGACCTTGTGACCGTTGGCTAGCTCAACGCGGAACATCGCGTTGGGCAGGGCCTCGACCACGGTGCCCTCCAGCTCGAGCGCGCCTTCCTTCTTCGCCATGACCTCCCAATCTGGTTGCATGCCACAACGACCACCGGCAAAGGTGGCCGACAGATGATCATACGCGGTTTGCTGGACTGACCCAAATCGCGATGCCACGGTTCTTAGAGCACCACAACGAAAAGCATCGCGATCAAGACAATGGCGACGACCAGCACGGCAATCAGCACCAGAGCGAAGCGGCTGGCGCTTCGCGTGTCGGTCAGCTGACCCGGCTCTCCTCCGCCACTCCCGACGATCTCGGGATTCGCGTGGGTGGGCATCGGCGGCAGACCTTCGACCACGGGTAACAGTTGACCCATTCGAGTCGCGGCGAAGAGCTGGTCGAGACGGAACTGATAATCGTCCTGCTCGAGCTTCCCGTCCGTAAAGGCGGCATTGAGCCGCGAGCTGAGGTGCTCTCGCTCCGCCTCCGTGACCGGTGCGTCCGGTGTGCTGCGGTACGGGGAGGAGATCGGCAGGTTACTACTGTTCACCTATGCGAGGGTACCCGCCGAAGCACGGGCGGAGCGGCGGACCGGCGGCGAAGCGCCCTTCGTTCCCGGCACTGTCGACTGGCCGGTCAGCGGCGAACTGCCCGCTCTCGCGCAGCCGCGTTCGGCGCGTCGGTCACCGGGTGCTCGGGATCGGCGAAGTCGGGCGTCGAATTGAGCAGCGCCCCCATCCATCGCCCGCGGTCGGCATGATCGACCAGCAGCGACTTCACCAGGAGCGTGGCCGGCACGGCGAGCAGCGCACCTAGCGGGCCAAGGATAAACGCCCAGATGATCAGGGACAGAAACGCGACAGTTGATGTGATGCCGACGGCGTCGCCGGTGAACCGCGGCTGAATCAGCGTTTGGATGACGACGTTGACCGCACTGTAGGAGGCGATCACGGCGATGGCTGCGCCCCAGCCTTCCTCGAGAAGGGCGATCAGGGTTGGCGGGATCAGGCCAAGGATGAAGCCGATGTTAGGAATGTAATTGGTGACCAGCGCCAACACGCCCCAGGTAAGGGCAAGCGGCACGCCGATGATCAACAGCGCGACGACGTCGATGATTGCCACGATCAGTCCGAAGACCGTGGTGACCACCCAGTACTTCCGTACGCTGTCGCCGAAGTCGGTGAAAGCGTTGGCGATGTTGGGGCGGAGGTTGCGCAGCAGGCCGAGGCGCTCGCCAAAGCCGGCGGCGTCAAAGGTGATGAAGACCACCATGGCCAACACCAGCAACAACACGGACAGTCCGCTGGTGATCCCGCTCAGTATCTGCGAAGCGACGCCTGTGAAGCTCGACAGGTTGAAACCCTCGATGGCACGCCGCAGGTCGGTGGTTTCAATGCCGATCCGGCTCAGCTGATCCAGAGCAGAGTTGAAGAGGTTCGTGAACTCGTCGGCGTACTCCGGCAGCACATTGACCAGCCTGGTGAGCGACCAGACGGTCGAGCCAAGAACCAAGATAAGCAGTCCGTAGACACTCAGCAGAACCACGATGCTCGCCAGCCAGCTGGGGACGCGGCGCCGGACGAGAATTGTGCGTAGCGGCTGCACCGTGATCACCAGGGTCAACACCAAGAAGCTGGGTCCGATGATGTTGGACACAGTCCTGATTCCCGCCGCGACGACCACCATCGCAGCAAGCACCAACAGTCCGGACGAGGCGGTCGCCAGTGCGGACGCGGCCGAGGCCGGTTTTGGCGCCGTGGCCGCCGCCGGGCCGTTATCGAGTCGTGCAGCAGGCATGATGCTTCTCTCTTCACGTCAAGCCGGCCGGAGCGGAGTCCTCGCCGGGGAACTTCAGTATGGTCTCCCACCTCAGTTAGCCCCTGCCTTGTGCCCGCAAACACAGCGACGTGAGGCGGGGCAGTTTCAGGCCGGTGCCGCAGCCAGAGCGGCCGGCTTCTGCCGCATCGCCATGATGGCGCTCACCACCGTGACCACCCCGATGAAGATCAACAACCAGCCGCCCAGAAGGACGAACGTCCGCAGCGCCGACAGCGGCCAGACCAGGATCACGATTGCCGCGGCGATCGACACTAAACCCAACACGATCGGCCACAGCCGTGCGCCGGAACGTCGAAACCCGACCACGATCTGGATGATTCCCTCGATGAGCCACCCGCAAGCGACCAGGATGACGATCCATAGCAGGGTCAGGCCCGGGTTGCGCAGACAGAAGATGCCGGCGAGCAGGACCAGCACACCGAGGGTGATCGACAGCGCTCGCTCACCACCGTCCAGTTCCCCGCTGGCGATGCCGCTGACGATCCGCACGATGCCGGCGATCAGCAGTTGTAAACCGAAGAGCACCGCCGTGACCAGCAGGCTGATTTCGGGCCAGACCAGCAGCAGAATCCCGAACAGAAGGGCGCTGACGCCGACCACGATGCCGAGGGTGCCGAAACCTCGGGGAACCTCAGGTGTCGGGCTGTCCGTGGTCGATGTCATGGTGGCTCCGCTAGCTCGGAAAGGCCTTGCGACCGCGCCACTCCGCAGGGCGCTAGGTCACGCTAGCAGCGCTGTCGCCCTGATTCAGGTCGATGGGCCACGTTTCAACGATTCAGCGTGTACGGGAGACCGAATCGAGCGAAGAGCGATGTGTCGAAGAACGTCGCCACGTGTGAGACACCAGTGCCGTCCAGGGTCAGCACCTGCAGCTGAAAGGCGCCATACGACCCGTCTGGCTGCTTCATATACAGGGCAAAAGCCGGCTGACCGTTGGCGGACACCGGTATCAGGACTTGATCGCCGGGCCGTTCGGCGGGGCAATGGCGCTCGATGAGCTGTCCGATTGCTTCCGCCCCCCGATACCAGCCGACGTACGGCGGCATCTCCCAGACGGCATCCTTGGCGAGAAGCTGCACGATCCGCTGCACGTCGTAGTTCTCAAAGGCCTCGACGTAATCGGCGAGAAGCTCCTTTGCGCGCTCGTCGGTCATCGGCTCAGCGCCCGCCTCCGGGTCCATCTTGTGCAGTTGTGCACGAGCACGCTGCAGGCTGCTGTTGACGGCGGCAACGGACATGTCAAGCAGCTGGGCGACTTCGCTGGCTTGCCAGGCCAGCACGTCACGCAGGATGACGACGGCCCGCTGCGCCGGAGTCAGATGCTGCAGCGCGGCAATGAACGCAAGGCGCACGCTTTCTCGATCCATGACCTCATCGGCGGGGTCCGCCGCCTGGCCGCCCCAGACTACGGCGTCGGGCAGGGGTTCCAGCCAGCCGATCTCCGGGCGAGCGTCCAGCGCTCCCCGCGGATCGGAGCTCGGTTGACCGAGTCCGGTGGGCATGGGGCGGCGCTGGCGGCCGTCGAGCGCGGTCAAACAGACATTCGTGGCGATGCGATACATCCAGGTCCGGATCGATGAACGGTTCTCGAAACCGTGAAATCCACGCCAGGCTCGTAGATAGGTCTCCTGGACCTGATCCTCGGCCTCCTGGACCGAGCCCAGCATGCGATAGCAGTGTGCGGTCAACTCACCACGCAACGGCTCCACCAGCTGGGCGAACGCATCCTCGTCGACGACAACAGTCATGGAAAGCAAGCTACTCGGGGAGTCGGACGGTCACTCTCGAGAGCCCAAAAAAGACCCCAACGACCAAGGATTGCTCCGCCTGGCGTGGAGCGCCGTCACTCGCGGCAGTAATTCATCACATGTTGAATTAAGGCCTTCAGAACTCTATCGTCGTTACATGACGACGGTGCTGGACCTTGCCGATATCGACGGCTCGATGAGCGACGTGGTCGGCGGTAAAGCGGTCAATCTCGGCATCATGAGTGCGGCCGGCCTTCCCGTTCCGCACGGCTTCTGCGTGACCACCCGTGCTTATCAGGATGCCGTGGCTGACCTGCTCGACCAACTGATCGACGAGCTGGCCGATCCCAAGGACTCCGACGCTCTTGCTCGACTCGCGGACGAAGCCCGCTCGCGGGTTCTGGCCGCACCGGTTTCCGACGAGCTTCGTCAGACGATTGTCAGGCACTACCGAGCGCTCGGCGAAGGCGCGCCGGTCGCGGTACGTTCCTCGGCCACCGCCGAGGACCTGGCGTACGCGAGCTTCGCGGGTCAGCAGGACACCTACCTGAACGTGATGGGCGCGGACGCGGTGGTGGAGGCGGTGCGGCGCTGCTGGGCGTCCCTGTGGACCGACCGAGCCGTGAGCTATCGAAACACCAATGGCATCGATCACCGTACGGTCGCGCTGGCGGTCGTGGTCCAGCACATGGTCGAGGCCGTGGCTGCCGGCGTGATGTTCACCGCCAACCCAGTGACCGGGACGCGACACGAAACGGTGATTGACGCAAGCACCGGGCTGGGTGAGGCGGTCGTGTCCGGAGCCGTGAATCCGGATCACTTCGTCGTGGACTCGACTCGTCGCACCATCGTTCAGCGGCGGCTAGGTGACAAGCGAGTGGTGATCTTGTCCAAGGCAGGGGGTGGGACCGATTCCCGCCACCTCGACGAGGCAAGCGCCGACCCGTGCCTCACTGATGATCAAGTGCTCAAGCTGGTTGATCTCGGCCGGCGCGTGACAGCTCACTACGGATCGCCTCAAGACACGGAGTGGGCGCTGGACGATGCGGGGCGAATCTGGCTGACGCAAGCGCGGCCGATCACCACCTTGTACCCAGTGCCGGGTCGCGACATGGCCGGGCCCCGGCTCTTCTTGTGCATGACGCTGGCCCAGGGCCTGACTCGGCCGATCACCCCGATGGGGCTGGCAGCCTTCCGGCTGATCGGTTCCTCCGCGGCGGCAGCATTCGGCCGCCCACCCGCTGACCGACGGGCGGGCCCGCCGCCGTTGGCGATTGCCGCGCAGCGGGCCTTCCTGGACATCTCACCTGTGCTTCGCAGCAGATTAGGTCGCCGGCTCATCATTGGGGCGTTCGGTGCCATGGAGGCTCGGTCCTCCGGTGTGCTCGAGTCGCTTGCCAACGACCCCCGATTTCCGATCACCAGCCGCGTGCCGTGGCGAGCGATTCCACCGGTGGCCCGGCTTCTTGTGGTCCGAGCCAAGGTGCCCCTGCGACTCGCGGCAGCTTTGATCAGTCCGGTCATCGCACCGCGTTTGATCGCCCGGACCGAACGGCGACTGCGTGTCGCCACCAGCCTGCCGGCCGACGCCACCATCGACCAGCGCTTGGACCACGTGGAACGGCAGTTGGGTAACGATCTGTTTCTGATCATGCCGACGGTCTTCAGCCCCGCCGCCGCGGGGCTGCTGATCATGCGAATGGCGCGGAATGCCCTGGGTGATCTTGCTCAGCCTGGTGATCTCCAAACCGTGTTGCGAGGCCTGCCGAACAACGTGACGACCGAAATGGACCTAGAACTTTGGCGGCTGACCGAGCGGATCCGGGACGATGCCGACTCAGCCATGGCGTTCTCGGACGGCACCACAGCATCCCTGACTGCTCGGTATCGGAACCGCACGCTACCTCCAGTCGCCCAGCAGGGACTGACGGCATTCCTGCGTCGCTACGGCCATCGGGCAGTCGCCGAAATCGATATCGGCATGCCGCGGTGGTCCGATGATCCGAGCCATCTCATCGGCGCCATCAGCAACTACCTGCGGCTGCAAGATTTCGACCTTGCGCCAGCTTCCCAGTTCCAGCAAGGAGAGGCCGCAGCCTCGGCCATGACCGCGGAGTTGATTCGGCGTGCCGCGCAGCACAGCCGAGCCAAGGCCAGGTTCGTCCGCTTCGCGCTGGGTCGTGCCCGGCAGTTGGTGGGACTGCGGGAAAGCCCGAAGAACCTCCTGGTGCTCACCCTGGGGGCCCTGCGTGAGCAGCTGGCCAAAGTAGGCGAAGCGCTCGCTGATCAAGACCGTATCGACGCCGCATCCGATATCTTCTTCCTCGATATTGCCGAAGCCCGACGCGCACTGGCCGGCGAAGCCATGCACCATCTCGTCACCGAGCGGCGAGAGGCATACCAGGTCGAACTCCGAAGGCGGCACATACCCCGGCTGTTGCTTTCCGACGGCACTGAACTGGAAGCGGTGGCCGCGTCGGCGCAATCGCACGACGGCGCGATGTCGGGAAGTCCCGCCTCACCGGGGAAGGTCACAGGGCTAGCGCGCGTCGTCCTCGATCCGGTGGGTGCTCATCTGGAGCCAGGCGAGATCCTCGTTGCGCCGTCGACCGACCCCGGCTGGACTCCGCTCTTCTTGACTGCGGGCGGTCTAGTAATGGAGATGGGCGGCTCAAATTCCCACGGCGCGGTCGTGGCCCGCGAATACGGAATTCCGGCCGTCGTGGGCGTGCCTGAAGCGACCAATCTGATTGAGACCGGGCAGCTCGTCACTGTGGATGGGGCAGCCGGGGTGGTGAGCCTGGCGACAGCTCAGGCCCAGGGGCACCCGTGGGGCGAAGCACGTTGAGGAAGTCCCCGATGCTCGCATGCTGTTCCAACCGATGGCGTAGCGGCCGGTTGGTGATAACGGTGTAGGTGTTGCGGCGGCCGACGCGCTGAACCTCAAGGTAACCCGCCTCAGAAAGATCACGGACGATCAGCTGGACGGCCCGTTCGGTGATCCCGACGCTCAGTGCGACGTCCCGCATCCTCGCATCCGGGTCGGCGGCAAGGGCAACCAGGACGTGGCCGTGATTGGACAGGAACGTCCACACGCTCGAAGGCTGGCTCACTGCGTCAGCTTAAGCGCAGCACGTTTCGCGAATCTCGGGTGAGGGACGGCGTTGGGGGTTTGGGTGCCTCTGCTATTGAGTGGCCAGCTCGTTGTGCCGGGAGTCCAGAGCGGCGAATAGCCGGGCGGAGACCTCCTCGATCGCACCCAAACCGTCGACCTCGACAAGCAGACCGCGACTGCGATAGACCTCGAGCAGCGGCTCGGTCTCCTGCGCGAAGATGAGCTGTCGTCGCCGAATGGTGTCCGCCGTGTCGTCCTCGCGACCTTCGATCTCCGCCCGCTTGAGCAGTCGATCCACCACCTCGTCGACGTCGGCCTGCAACGAGATCACCGCATCCAGGGATTCGCCAGTGGTCGCGAGGAAGTCCTCAAGAGCCTCGACCTGCTGGAGCGTCCGCGGGTAGCCGTCAAGGAGAAAACCTGCGGCGCAGTCGGGCTGGGTGAGCCGTTCAGCGACGATCGCGTTGGTGATCTCGTCACTCACTAAGCCGCCGGACTCCATGATGGCTCGCAATTGCCGCGCCAGGGGCGTTTCGCTGGTCTTCATGGCGCGAAAGATGTCACCGGTGGAGATTGCCGGTATCCCGTAGTGTTCGGAGACCCGCCGCGCCTGCGTGCCTTTGCCAGCGCCCGGCGGGCCCATAATCAACAGACGCATCAGCGGAGGAACCCTTCGTAGTGACGTTGTTGGAGCTGGCTCTCGATCTGTTTGACGGTGTCCAGTCCAACGCCCACGATGATGAGGATCGAGGTGCCACCGAAGGGAAAGTTCTGATTCGCGTTTAACAAGATGAAGGCAACTGAGGGAAGCAAGGCGATCAGGCCGAGGTAAAGCGAGCCGGGGAACGTGAGGCGAGACAGCACGAAGCCGAGATAGTCCTCGGTTGGTTTGCCGGCGCGGATGCCCGGAATGAAGCCGCCGTACTTCTTCATGTTGTCGGCAACCTCGTTGGGATTGAACGTGATCGCAACGTAGAAGTAGGCGAAGAAGACGATCAGCAGGAAGAAGCTGATCATGTAGACCGGGTGGTCACCCGTGACGAAGTTCGCCGAGATCCACGTGGCGATCCTGCCCTCGGGTCGGAACTGTGCGTACAGGGCTGGCAGGTAGAGCAAAGACGAGGCGAAGATGACCGGGATGACACCAGCCTGATTCACCTTGATAGGGATATAGGTGGTGGACCCCCCGAACATCCGCCGACCCACCATGCGCTTGGCGTACTGAACCGGGATGCGGCGTTGAGATTGCTCGACGAAGATGACGCCGGCCATGACGACCAGCCCGAGCGCGACGACCAGGAGAAAGACGACCCAGCCGTTCGCACCGGGGCGCGCGACCTTGATGCTCCACAGCGCCTGCGGGAAGGTGGCGGCGATCTGGGTGAAAATCATCACCGACATGCCGTTGCCGACGCCGCGCTCGGTGATCAACTCGCCGAGCCACATGATGACCCCGGTGCCGGCGGTCATGGTGAGGATCATCACCACGACCGGGAAGACGCTCTTGTCGTGCACCAGCCCGGGACAGCCGACGAAGAGCTGATCGTTCACCGCAACGGTGACGAAGGCGGTCGAGTTCAGGACCGCAAGCACGAGGGTGAGGTAGCGCGTGTACTGGGTGATCTTCGCCTGACCCGCCTGACCCTCCTTCTTGAGGGCTTCCAAACGTGGAATGACCACGGTCAGCAGCTGGAGGATGATGCTCGCGGTGATGTAGGGCATGATGCCGAGCGCAAAGATTGCCAGCTGCAGCAGCGCGCCGCCGGAAAACAGATTGATCAGCGAATAGAGGCCCTGGTTCGCGCC
>DATFOP010000310.1:0-3373 GCA_035265505.1 Propionibacteriaceae bacterium
CTTGATCAGTACAGTCCTCAACTGGCGGACTCAGGATGAGGCGATAACTGCTGTCGGTTCGATCGCCATCGACGGCCCGACGTACTTCATCTGGACGATCCTGCTCGTGTTCAGTGCTGCGTCATTCCTGCTCTTCGCCGAACGCAAGGTCGAGAACGGAGTGAGCGCCTTCGCGGCACAGGCCGCAGCCGTTCCAGGCACGATCGCCGAACGCGAGGCGGTCGAGGCCAGGGTGGAACACACGGAGGTGTATCCGCTCGCCTTGTTCGCCTTGTCCGGAATGATGCTCTTTCCCGCCTCGAGCGATCTGATCACCATGTTCGTCGCTTTGGAGATCTTGTCTCTACCGCTATACCTGCTGTGCGGCTTGGCCAGGCGCCGGCGGCTGCTATCGCAGGAGTCGTCGCTGAAGTACTTCCTTCTAGGTGCGCTGTCGTCTGCATTCTTCCTTTACGGCGCCGCCCTGCTGTATGGATACGCCGGATCATTCGACCTTAGCGCTATCGACGAGGCGGTGCGGACCAGCCCTCAGCAGCCGGGCCTGTTGCTGGCCGGTGTCGCCTTGATCGGCATGGGGCTGTTGTTCAAGTTCGGTGCGGTGCCCTTCCACTCCTGGACTCCGGACGTGTACGTGGGCGCCCCCACGCCGGTCACAGCGTTCATGGCGGCCTGCACAAAGATCGCAGCCATCGGCGCCTTGCTCCGCGTGTTCTATGTGGGGCTCGGCGCAGATCGGTGGGATTGGCAACCGCTGATGGCCGTCGTCGCCGTGGCCACCATGGCGGTCGGGTCTGTCCTCGCCATTACTCAGACCGATGTCAAGAGGATGCTCGCCTATAGCTCGATCGCCCACGCCGGGTTCATTCTGACCGCCTTCGTCGGAGGGTTCCAGGCGACCACCGGCAGCTCGGCCGGATCCTTGACCAGCATCTCCTCGATCCTGTTCTATCTGGTCGCGTACGGGGCGGCCACGATCGGCGCCTTCGCCCTGCTGACCGCGATACGAGATCCCAGCGGTGAGGCCACCCAGCTCAGCAGCTGGGTTGGTCTCGGTCGCCGGTCCCCCACAGCGGCGGTCGTCTTCTCACTCTTCATGCTCAGCTTCGCCGGCATCCCCCTGACCAGCGGTTTCATCGGCAAGTGGGCTGTTTTCGCGGCGGCGTGGTCGGGTGGTGCTCGCTGGCTCGTAGTCGTTGCCGTGGTGATCAGCGTGGTCGCCGCCTTCTTCTACATCCGGGTAATCGTGTTGATGTTTTTCTCCGATCCGGCTGCGGGCGCACCGCAGATCCTCCGTCCCGGCTGGACGACGCAGGCCGTGGTGGGCCTTGGTGTGGTGGCTACTGTGGCCTTTGGTGTCTTTCCGGGACCTCTGCTCGACCTTGCTCAGCAGGCCGGAGAGATGCTGCGATGATCGCCGCGGCGCCCCGCCGCAGCTAGGAGAGATGTGCTCGCAGAGGAGACGCGAAACGAGGTCTTCGCTACTGGCGTGCGCAACCATTTGGAGGTCATCGAGTCTGCGCTGGTAAATGCGGCCGAGGCCGGTACCCCGATGATCACGGAGGCAGCTCGACACGTCATCGCCGCCGGCGGCAAGAGGTTCCGGCCGATGCTGGTGGTGTTGGGATCACATTTCGGTGGCGACGCGCCGGCCGCCGAGGTGGTCAAGGCAGCTGTGGTGGTCGAACTCACGCATGTCGCCAGCCTCTACCACGACGACGTCATGGACGAGGCGGGACTACGCCGCGGCTCACTCAGCGCCAACGCGCGTTGGGGCAACACCGTCGCGATCCTGGTGGGCGACTTCCTCTTCGCCAAGGCGTCCGACATCGTCTCCGAACTCGGTCCGGAGTTCGTGCGCCTGCAGGCCCGCACGTTCTCCCGGCTCGTGCAGGGCCAGATTGCCGAAACCGTGGGGCCAGGACCCGAGCAGGATCCTCTCGAGCACTACCTCCAGGTCGTCACCGATAAAACCGGCTCATTGATCGCGACCTCGGCCCTCTTCGGTTCCAAGATCGCCGGCGCCCGGCCGGTGGTGCAGCAGACCCTCCGGCGTTTCGGCGAAGAGATCGGCATCGTGTTCCAGCTCAGCGACGACATCATCGACGTCACCAGCGACGAGGCCGGCAAGACACCGGGAACCGATCTGCGTGAGGGCATCCCCACGCTTCCCACCCTGCTGGCCCGCCGTTCAACGGATCCTGCTGATGCGCGCCTGCTGGAGCTGCTGGACTCCGATATGCACGACGACGCGACGCTCGCGGAGGCGCTACGACTACTGCGACCGCACCGCTGCATCGACCAGGCTCGCGACGAGGTCCGCCGCCGTGCCAGGTCGGCCCGCTCCCTTCTCGACTCGCTACCGCAGGGTCCAGCTCGCGACGCTCTCGAAGAGCTGTGCGACTCGGTTGTCACTCGTTCCTCCTAGGTCAGGCATCACAACCCGGTCCTTGCCCACCGCCCCACGGGTCCGGGCAGCCGAGATATGTCTGGAGCCCCTCGTTAGACCCCGCGACTCGGGGGTAACCGGGCAGCATGAGCGATTTCATGGAGAAGGCCAAGGACATGGCGAGTGAGCACGACGCGCAAGTTGATCAAGGCCTGGACAAGGCTGGCGACGCTGCCGACGAACGTACGGGCGGAAAGTACGGCGAGCAGATCGACAAGGGTGTCGACGTTGCCCAGGAACGGACTGGCGCCGGTGATCAAGTGCCTGATCAGCCATAAACAACGACCGCTCCTAACGGCTACAAGATCACGATCGGAGCTTCCGCCATCCCTCGGCAATGACGACGTCACCACGACGGTCGCCGTGCAGAGTGTCGCAGCCGTTGATCACCAGGTCGGCATCCTCCCAGGGGCGGTGGGCGGTCACGTAGGCGTTCTCTTCGGCTATCCAACCTTCGTACGATGCGGTCGAAATTTCGCCGGCCGCCACCCTCTCGGCGTCGCGGGAGAGCCTGGTCGGCTCGTCCGTCTCGACCCAGATGGCGACGGCAAGTTCCGCCCGTACGGATGCCTGGGTTGAGCCGACTCCTTCGAGGATCAGATATTGCAGGTCGCTGGGAAGCTCGATCGTGCCTTCCCGGCTACGGACGACCCATGCGGGCGGCCGGAAGCTGAGGGCAGCGCCGGCCCTGACGACCGGCAGCACGTCGTTGATCAACAGGCTGTCCCAGTTGAACACGCCCTGGTGCCAGGCCAGATCGTCGGTGTGCAGGACCGCGCCACCTGCGAGGGTGGCGGCGAGTTGGTGGCCGAGAGTGGTCTTGCCACTCGAACTATGACCATTGAGACCGATGACCGCTGGCCGTGCATCGCCCGCGAGTTCCTCGATCCGGCGAACGAGATCAGCGAGCGGCAGCTCGCGCCAGTT
>DATFOP010000311.1:0-3517 GCA_035265505.1 Propionibacteriaceae bacterium
AAGCGACCCAGCGGTTCCTTCATCTTCGCCGGCCCCTCCGGCGTGGGGAAGACGGAGCTGACCAAGGCGCTGACGGAGTTCTTGTTCGGCGATGAGGACGCGCTGATCCAGCTGGACATGAGCGAATACTCCGAGAAGCACACCGCTTCCCGGCTGTTCGGCTCACCTCCGGGCTACGTCGGTTACGAGGAGGGCGGCCAGCTCACAGAGAAGGTGCGGCGCAAGCCGTTCAGCGTGGTGCTGTTCGACGAGGTGGAGAAGGCCCATCCGGACATCTTCAACTCGCTGCTGCAAATCCTGGATGAAGGCCGGCTGACCGACGCCCAGGGCCGACAGGTGGACTTCAAGAACACCGTGATCGTGATGACCACCAACCTGGGCACCCGGGACATCGCCAAGAGCGTGACTCTGGGCTTCAGCCAGGGCACGGACGCCGAGGGCAGCTACGAGAAGATGAAGGCCAAGGTGTCGGATGAGCTCAAGCAGCACTTCCGCCCCGAGTTCCTCAACCGGGTCGACGAGATCGTGGTCTTCCGTCAGCTCACCCAGGAAGACATCGAGCGGATCGTGGACTTGATGGTCGGTCAGATAGAGATCCGGCTGAAGGACAAGGACATGGGCATCGAGCTCACCCCGGCGGCCAAGACGCTGGTCGCGAAGCGGGGCTTCGATCCGGTGCTGGGTGCCCGACCCCTACGCCGGGCGATCCAGCGTGATATCGAAGATCTGCTGGCCGAGAAGATCTTGTTCTCGGAGTTGAAGCCGGGCGAGATCGTCGTGGTGGATGTCGCCGATCCAGGTTCGGAGAATCCGTTCACGTTCACCGGTACGCCGCGGGGCTCCACCCCGGACACCCCGCCGGTGGAGTTCGAAGGCATCGTGGAGAGCTTCACCGAGCCAGGCGAGGCCCAGCAGTAGCTCCGCAGCGCATCGACGCAGAACCCCGCGAGACGTCTCGCGGGGTTCTGCGTTTCCGGGCTCCGTCTGAACTTCTAGCCCTTCCTTTTGTGCCGCCCCCCTGCCGACTTTGAGCCCCGCATGCACACTTCGAGCCCTCTAGACGGGGCTCAAAGCGTGCCGAAAGGGCTCAAAGTCGCAGCCGGGAGAGGGGGGCGGTGAGCAAGGGAGGCGGTGAGGAAGGGAGCCAGCGGCAGAAGATGCCAGCCGGGCCGCCAGCCGGTCGACGCGATTCGTCCTAGTCGGCATCGCGTACCTCGCGCATAGTTCACCGTGAGCGAGGGCTCGACGGCACTCTGGCAGGGTGGTGAAGTGACCACCGTCAATGCGTTACCTGTCCGTCCCGGTCTCGGCAGGTCGACGCAGTGATCACTGCCGATCTGCTGTCTTCGGGCGCTTCGTGGAGCGGTGTCGCGCCGTGATTACCGCCGATCCGTTACCGGAACGCGCTCGACCGGGACTCGCCCGGATCCCAGCTGTGTGGCTGGTGATCGGCGGAATCGCGTCGGTCCAGTGCGGTGCGGCGATCGCCAAGGACCTCTTCGACCTGATTCCGCCAACGGCCATGGTGTGGTTACGGCTGCTGACCTCGGCGTTGATCTTCCTGATCGCGGTACGGCCGCGGCTGGCCGGCCGTGCCCGGACGGACTGGCTAGTCGCTCTCGGATTCGGCCTCAGTCTGCTCACCATGAACTGGGCGATCTACCAGTCGTTCGCCCGGATACCCCTCGGCATCGCGGTGACCATCGAATTCCTCGGCCCGCTGACCGTCGCCATCGTCGGGTCGCGACGCCCCCGAGATCTGATCTGGGTGCTCCTGGCCGGGGTCGGCGTGGCGCTGCTCGGCCTCACTCCCGGAAAGCTGTCTGCCATCGGGATCGCGTTCGCGCTGCTGGCCGGCGGCGCCTGGGCCTGCTACATCCTGCTCAGCGCCGAAACCGGCAGGCGATGGCCGGGGCTGTCGGGCCTAACCATCGCCAGCGTGGTCGGCGCGCTGGCTCTCGCCGGGCCGGCGATCGCCGAAGCGGGCACAAATCTGCTGCAGCCGCGGATCATCCTGCTCGGCCTGATCGTGGGCGTCCTCAGCTCCGTCATCCCCTACAGCCTGGAGCTGACCGCGCTCCGCTCTATTCCACCGCGAGTGTTCGGCATCTTGATGAGCCTGGAGCCGGCGGCCGCCGCGATAGCCGCCATGATCCTGCTCGCCGAGTTCTTACGCTGGACCCAATGGCTGGCTGTGGGCTGCGTGGTACTGGCCAGCGTGGGAGCGACGCGCAGCGCCGCCCGACCGCCGGCGGAACCCGCCGCCATATGAGCAGGATCTCGGTGTCGTGTCGAGCCTTGGTCAGAGGTTGCCTCGACGTTCCTGTTCCCGCTCGATGGCCTCGAACAAAGCCTTGAAGTTGCCCTTCCCGAAACCAAGAGAACCGTGCCGTTCGATCAGCTCGAAGAACACCGTCGGCCGGTCACCAATCGGCTTGGTGAAAATCTGCAGTAGGTACCCGTCCTCATCCCGGTCAACCAAAATGCCGCGGCGCTGCAGCTCCTCGACGGGAACCCGCACCTGGCCGATTCGCGCCCGGAGCTCGGGATCGGAGTAGTAGGAGTCGGGCGTGTCGAGGAACTCCACTCCTTCCGCTCGAATCGCGTCGACAGCGCCGAGGATGTCGTTCGTGGCCAGGGCGAGGTGCTGGACGCCCGGTCCAGCGTAGAACTCGAGGTACTCGTCGATCTGGCTCTTCCTCTTGCCCACGGCTGGCTCGTTCAGGGGGAACTTGACGCGGTGATTCCCGTTGGCGACCACCTTGCTCATCAGCGCCGAATAGTCGGTCGCGATGTCGTCGCCGATGAACTCAGCCATGTTGGTGAAGCCCATGACCCGGTTGTAAAAACCCACCCAGCCGTCCATTTCACCGAGCCGCACATTCCCGACCACGTGGTCGAGCGCTGAGAATATCCGGCGTCGCGCACCCGGGCGCTTGCGATAGCTCGACGTACGGGCCACGTAGCCCGGCAGATAAACGCCGTCATAGCGTGACCGATCAACCAGTGTGTGAATCGTGTCGCCGTAGGCCGCGATGCTGGCAAGGCGGACGGTGCCGTGCTCGTCGGAGACGTCCTGCGGTTCGGCGACGACCTGAGCCCCTTGGGCCCGAGCCTGACGAATGCACTTGTCGACGTCGGGCACTTCGAGGCTGATGTCCACCACGCCGTCGCCATGCCTACGGTGGTGGTCCAGCAGAGGACTCTCCGGGCTCACGCCGCCCTTGACCACGAAGCGGCAGGCACCGCTCGTGAGCACGTACGCCTTGTGATCTTTGATTCCCGTTTCAGGACCCGCGTAGCCGACGAGCTCCATCCCCAGGGCCGCCTGGTAGAAGTGCGCAGTCTGCGTGGAGTTGCCCACGACCCACACGACGGCATCCCAGCCGGTGACGGGGAACGGGTCGTTGCTCTGGTCGTACTCAACGAGGCCCACTAACTCATGCAGCTGTTCAGGCTTCAGGCCAGCAAGGAATTCATCGTGGGTGAGCACCGTATCGGTCAGTACATCGGTCAT
>DATFOP010000312.1:0-8845 GCA_035265505.1 Propionibacteriaceae bacterium
TCCTCCGTCAGGTCGCGGAAGCGCTTCTCCGGCACGCCGAATGCGCCCGACAAGGTCTTCATGACGCTGACGTTGAGGTAGATCCGTCCGCCGATCCGGCCGTAACCCACGAACGGCGGGATGGACGCCGTGGCCATCGCGTCGTGGAGGAAGACCTGCACCATCGACCAGGTGGCCGGCGTCATGACATCGGGGATCGCTTCGCCGACGTTGGTGTTGGTCCAGAGAAAGTCACCGTCGCGGCTGTCGTTCCACGGGTCTGGGGGACTCAATGCGGTGATGGGCCGCGCTTGCAGGAAAAAGAACTGCTCGCCCGTACGGCACCACTCCACGTCCATCGGCCGCCCGTACAGGTCGGTGATCTTGGTGCCCACGGCGGCGAGCTCGCTGGCCTGGGCTTCGGTCAGACAGGGCTCGGTCTGCCTCCGCACGGGCACGGGCTGCTCGGTGGTCCCGCCAGCCGCTGACACGGTCATGGTCGTCTTCGGCTTGACGTCGCTCCGCACTAACCGGCCGGAATTGCGGTCCACCGTGAAGCGGTCCGCGGTCACCAGCCCGCTGACCACTGCCTCGCCCAGTCCCCAAGCGGCGTTGATCTCGATCACCGAGGCATCGCCGGTGATCGGATCCGCGGTGAGCATCACACCCGCAGCGTCGGCCTCGACGAAGCGCTGCACGACCACGGCCAACCAGACGCTGCTGTGGTCGATGCCGTGGCGACTGCGATAGCGGATCGCTCGCTCGGTCCACAGTGACGCCCAGCACCGCTGCACGGACATCAGAAGGTGATCAAGGCCAGTGACGTTCAGGAAGGACTCCTGTTGGCCGGCGAAGGAGGCGTCTGGGAGGTCTTCAGCGGTGGCCGAGGAGCGGACCGCGACCGGTGGTGAGCCCAGGCGGGCATAGCCAGCCTTGATCTCGTTGGCCACCGCGGCGGGCACCGGATGGGAGGTGAAGAGCTCGCGAAGGCGCGCCGCTGCTGCCGGCAGCGCTGGCGAGTCAGCTTCGCCGACGGCACACTCTTCGGCGATCTGCGATCCAAGGCGGTACTTGTCGACGACGGCTCGATACGCCGCGGTGGTGATATGAAACCCGTCCGGCACCGCGAAGCCGGCCGCCGCCAGCTTCGCTAGCGACTCCCCTTTGCCGCCCAAAGCCTCCAGGCTCGGCGCTGGATCGTCGAGTGGGCGAACGTACGTCATTGCCATACCGACTCCTTGATAGCACCAGACCTGGTCAGCTGAACGCTGGCTGGCGATCAGCGGCTGGAGTCGTCGTTCCCCTCGTCTGTGGGGGTTGTGTTGGTGTTCCGGCGCAGGATGGCTGGCAGCGCAGCGATGGCAATGACCAGAAGCACGACGAACCCCGAGGCGAGATAGGCGGCGGTTCGACCCACGACGACATCGAAGATCAACAACACGGCACCGGCGCTGACGGCGGCCACGCCGGCCAGCGTCAGGCGCAGCAGCACATGGGCCGTTTGGACGGTGCGGAACTTGAGGCGGCGACGGAACAGCCCTCGATGAAGGTTGACCGGCGCCAGGCCTAACGCGGTCGTCGTCACGGCCGCCAGCACCAAGAAGAGGTAGATCCGCTGCTGGAAATCCGTGAGACTGTCAAACTTCGGCTGAAAGGCAATCGCCAGCAGGAAACCGGTCAGGATCTGGGTGCCGGTTTGGGTGACTCGCAACTCCTGCAGGATGTCGTTCCAGTTGCGATCCATCCTTTCGTTGAACGACTCGTTCCGGCCATCGGACCGGTCGGCAGCACCGGACGCCTCGCCCGCGATCTCCGGTGGATCACTCTGTAATGAATTCCTCATGCACGCTCCCCTCCCCGCCTTACCCGGTAAGGGGGAGATTAAGCTCAGCCGCGGCCGTGTTCAATCCGGTTGATCAAGTCTTCGAGCGCGTCTTCGAACTCATCGCCATACACGTCCTCGGAGAGCTGAGCGGTGTGCTGCTGCAGGATCGGATAGTCCGCGAGGTTGTTGCTCTCGTAGAACTCGATGTCTTCTGCGGTGGAGTCGGTGAGATCATCGTCGGCGCTGCCAGTCTCGAGCAGCAGGTGGCCGAGTAGGAACGTTGAGAACGCTCGGTACGCGGTCACACTGTCATCGCTGGAGAATCCATGGCGACCCAGGCCCTCGAGGAAGCCCTCGACCCAACGCAGGCTCCGCAGCGGCGGCCGGAGCCACGGCGCCGCAGGCGGACGGGTGGCAACGAGCGGGAAGACCTTGGGATGTCTGAGCGCAAGATCCCGTACGCCGTGCGCCATCATCTCCAGAAACTCCTGCCAGGAATCGGCGTAGTCGCCGGTCATGGTCGACTGGTACAGCTCATCCATCACGGCCTCGACCACGCCGTCCAGAAGCTGTTCCCGGCCGGGCACATAGCGGTAGAGCGCCATGGCTTCGACGCCTAGCCGAGCGCCAAGACGACGCATGGTCAGTCGATCCCGGCCGAACTCGTCGATGAAACGGACCGCCTCCCGGATGATGAGATTCTGGTCGAGCGGCCGCCGAGCACCCACGCGCTCCACCAGACCTAGCCGGCGCTCCGGGCGAGGGGAGATCTTTCCGTCGTCGGAAATGACACTCACCCCCATCCACACTCGCGTCTGACCAGAACGGCTGGCCACTCGCCCCCCACGGATGGCCGAGCTCCAGAACATTTACAGCGTAAACTTCGTCGCCTATACTCGAGATTACGCCGTAAACGACTGCTTCTGGGCAATCATAGTTGACTCATTCGGAAGCGCTAGAGGGCTAGAAGCAGCCGCTCAACCACCGTTTGCGCGGGTGTTCCCGCGCGACTCGTACCGAAGGAGGACGAATCATGGGCGGATTGGAAGGCAAGGGCGAAGAGCTCAAGGGCGACATCAAGGCTCGGGTCGGAGACGCCACTGACAACCCCAGCATGGAGGCCGAAGGCCACGCCGATCGAGCATCGGGCAAGGCGAAGCAGGCCGTCGAGGATGCGAAGGACAGCCTGCGCGATCTTGATGACAACGACCGGAAGTACTGACGCGTCGGCTGCCAAGGCAGCGCGATGAAAAGGCGGCCCATCTCTCTTCGGAGAGGTGGGCCGCTCCTTTTGCGCAGACATGCACCTGAGTCGGTCAATGGCGGTTCTACGCGCTCATCGAATGTTCGGCAGTTCACCACACGAGGCTTTGGACAGGCCGGCACGTCAGGCTGAACCCACGAACACGTCGATTAGAGTCGCTGCGCCATGGCACTGCTGCTCGACCTGACCCCACTCCGAGCGAGCGAGGCGTTTCGGCGGCTCTGGTGGGGGCTGGGTATCGCGAATCTCGGCAGTCAACTGACCCTGGTTGCGGTGGGCCTCCAGGTGTACGCGATCTCAGCCTCGACTCTGTCCGTCGGCATCCTCGGCATTTGCGCGCTGGTTCCGCTGATCACGCTAGGCCTGTATGGCGGCGCTCTGGTCGATGCGTACGACCGCCGCACGGTCGCGCTGCTCTCGGCGATGGGATTGTTCGTGACCAGCGCGGCCCTGGCGGTTCAGGCCTGGTTGCACGTCGACTCGGTGAGCTTGCTCTACCTTTTGGTGGCCGTGCAGTCGGCCGCCTTCGCGATCAACAATCCGGCACGGACGGCGATCATCCCGCGCTTGCTGAAGCCCTCGTTGTTGCCGGCGGCGAACGTGTTGACGACCACGGCCTGGAGCACCGCCTTGGTTCTCGGGCCGCTGGTCGGCGCGGCGCTGGTGGCCGCCTCAGGATTTGCCGCGGCGTACACGGTGGACATGATCATGTTCACGGTCGGCCTGTGGGCGTTGTGGCGACTACCCCCGCTGCCCCCCGAAGGCCTGGACCATCCGGAACGCAAGCGAGGCTTGGCGGCTGTGGTGGAAGGCCTCCGCTATCTCGCCACGCGGAGCAATGTACGGATGACTTTCGTCGTCGATCTCATCGCCATGATCTTCGCCATGCCTCGAGTCCTGTTGCCAGCCGTCGGGGTTCTGTTCCTGGGCGGTGGAGCCACCACGACCGGGCTGCTGACCGCGGCGTTCGCGGTCGGTGCGGTGTTGGCAGGGCTGTTCTCCGGCGGATTGGTCGGCGCGCGCTGGCAGGGACGGCTGATCTGCCTGGCGATCATGATCTACGGGCTGTCCGTGGCGGCCTTCGGTGTGGTGTTGATCATCGTCGGGCCAACCTCACCCAGCGTGGTGCTGGTCCCGGCCCTGATTGGAGCGATGAGCTTCCTCGCCATCGCTGGTGGCGCAGACGCGGTGAGCGCAGTCTTCCGCCAGACAATTCTGCAAACCGCAACGCCGGACTCGATGCGCGGCCGGCTACAAGGGGTCTTCATCGTGGTGGTCGCCGGCGGTCCGCGACTGGGCGATCTGGTTCTCGGCGCCGGCGCCAGCTGGCTGAACGAAGGGCTCGCAGCGCTCATCGGCGGTCTCACCTGCATGGCGCTGTTGAGCGTTGTCACCCTGACCCAGCGGCGTTTCCTCGCCTACGACGCTCGTCATCCAGCTCCGTAAGGACATCGTTACCTCCACCAGCTGCCGCATCTCTCCGCTCGGTCGGCCTTCACCCCATTCCGGCAGCAGGCTGACCGCGACAGAATTGACGCCGGACGGGCGGGTCAGCGCGGTGCGGCCGTCACCACTCACGGCCGAGCGAGGTCGGCTACCGCCAACTCGAGTTGATCAAGGCCGTGGTCCAGCTGCGCATCGCTGATCACGATGGGTGGAGCCAATCGGATGGTTGAGCCGTGGGTGTCCTTGGCCAGCACGCCGCGCCGAGCCAGCGCCTCGCACAGATCCCGGCCGGTGCCGAGCTGTGGATCCATGTCGAGCCCGGCCCAGAGCCCCCGGGAACGTAGGCCGATGATGCCGTGGCCCATCAGCCGCTCGAGCCGAGTCCGGAGCTGAAGTCCGAGCCGAGCTGCGCGATCTTGGTAGTAGCCAGTGCGCAGCAGATCAACGACGGCATGACCCACCGCACAGGCGAGAGGGTTACCGCCGAATGTGCTGCCGTGCTGGCCGGGCTTGAGCACCCCCAGCACTTCCCGATCAGCCACCACGGCTGAGACCGGCACGATGCCCCCGCCGAGGGCCTTGCCGAGCAAGTAGACGTCGGCGACAACATCATCGTGTTCGCACGCCAGCGTCCGCCCGGTCCGGCCAAGACCGGACTGGATCTCGTCAGCCATCAGCAAGACACCGCGCTTTGTGGTCAGCTCGCGGAGCCCTCGCAGGTAACCCGGCGGCGGGATCCGTACGCCCGCCTCACCTTGGATGGGCTCGATCAGCACAGCCACCACGTCGTCGGACATGACTGCTCGAATGGCTTGGAGATCCCCGTACGGGACGGTGACAAAGCCAGGCGTATAGGGCCCATAGCCGCCCCGAGCGTCCGGATCATCGGAGAAGCTGATGATCGTCGTAGTACGGCCGTGGAAATTGCCAGCGGCCACGATGATCTTGGCCCGCCCCTCGGGCACACCCTTGACGTCATACCCCCACTTGCGCGCCACCTTGATGCCCGACTCGACAGCCTCCGCGCCGGTGTTCATGGGCAGCACCATGTCCTTGCCGATCAGATCCGCGAGTGCTGCGGCAAAGGGTGCCAATTGATCGGAATGGAAGGCTCGCGAGGTCAGCGTGATCCGATCGAGCTGCCGTCGCGCCGCCTCGACGAGGACCGGATGGCCATGGCCGAAATTGGTCGCCGAGTAAGCGGCGAGGAAATCGAGGTACTCGCGGCCTGCCGTGTCGACGACCACCGCCCCGGATCCTTGAGCGACCACCACATCCAGCGGGTGATAGTTGTGGGCGACGTGCTCGTTCTCGACCGCGATCAGATCGACGGGCGCCGGTGCATCAAGCGCAGTCATAGGGATGGTTGCCTCCTCGGTTCCAGGCTAGACGTGGATCGCCGCAACAACGATAGAATTGTCCACGCAAGGGAGGTCACAGATTTGCGTCTTGATGACTTGGACCACAAGATTCTTGCGCACCTGGTGGAGAACGGTAGAACCAGCTTTGCCGCTCTGGGGCAACAGATTGGACTGTCCACCGCGGCTACCAAGCGCCGGGTTGATCGACTGTTGAGCGACGGCGCGATTCGGCGCTTCACAGCAGAGCTTGAGCCGTCCATCCTGGGCTGGAGCCTCGAAGCGTTCGTCGAGCTTTACTGCGAGGGCCGAGTGCCGCCCGATCGGATGCGCGAGATGGTGCGGACGATCCCGGAGGTGGTGGAGGCCTACACGGTTACCGGCGAATCGGACGGCATTTTGCGGGTCCGGGCGGCCGATACTGCGCACTTCGAAAAGGTTCTCGGCGTGATCCGCAACTCGCCCGGAGTCACCCGCACCCGCTCGTCTCTGGTCTTGTCAAGCCTCTGAGCAGGGGACTAATCCACCTGGTCAGATGCGTTACGTTTTTCGACAGCGCGGGCGCGCGCTGCTCACTGGCAGGAAGAAGTTCCGTGTTGCGCACCATGTTCAAATCGAAGATCCACCGGGCTACGGTCACGCACGGCAACCTGCACTACGTCGGATCGCTCACCTTGGATGCGGACCTGATGGATGCGGCCGACCTGCTGCCCGGGGAACAGGTCGCCATTGTCGATATCGACAACGGGACACGGCTGGAGACCTATCTCATCCCCGGGGAGCGCGGCTCCCGGACCGTCGGAATCAATGGCGCTGCGGCGCACCTGGTCCACCGTGGTGATCTGGTGATCATCATCTCGTACGCCGTGCTGACCGATTCCGAAGCCCGCACCTTCTCGCCCACTGTGGTCCACGTCGACCATGACAATCGGATCGTGGCCATCGGCACCGATCCCGCAGAAGACGTTCCAGGGGTCATCCATGACTCAGCCACCCGGTAGCGCCGGTCAGCGGCGAATCCGGCTGACCGACTTCGCCGCCGCCAAACGCGATGGGCAGCGCTGGGCGATGCTCACCAGCTACGACCAGTACACGGCCGAGATCTTCGATGACTCTGGCGTATGGGCGCTCCTGGTCGGGGACTCGGCCGCAAACAACGTGCTCGGCTACGAAACCACCCTGCCGGTCACGGTCGAGGAGTTGCTACCGCTGGTCAGAGCTGTTGTCCGGTCGACGCGACGGGCCTTCGTGATCGGTGATCTCCCGTTCGGTACCTACGAGGACGGCCCGTCGCAGGCACTGCACACCTCTATCCGGTTCATGAAGGAGGGTGGCTGCCACGCGGTGAAGTTCGAGGGCGGCGTGCGGGTCGCCCCGCAGATTGGGAAGGTGACCGAGGCAGGCATCCCGGTCATGGGTCACGTCGGTTTCACCCCACAGAGCGAGCATCAGTTGGGCGGGTACCGGGTACAGGGCCGGGGCGCCGCCGCGGAGAAGTTGCTGGACGACGCTCATGCAGTGGAGGACGCCGGCGCCTTCGATGTGGTGCTGGAGATGGTGCCCGGCGACCTGGCCAAGCAGGTGACCGCAGAGCTCAGCATCCCCACTGTCGGGATCGGAGCCGGCCCGAACTGCGACGCCCAGGTGCTGGTCTGGCAGGACATGGCGGGGCTGCGACGCGGAAAGATGCAGCGCTTCGTCAAGCAGTACGCCAATCTCGCGCAGGTGATCGGCAACGCCGCCAGCGCGTACGTGGACGACGTCCGTACCGGCGCTTTCCCCACCGAAGAGCACACGTTTCCCAGCAGTGCTCCGAGTTCCAGCTGATGATCGTCGCCCGAACTCTCCCGGAGCTGGCTCGGGGACGAGCCTCCTTCGACCCTGGTCAGCGGGTGGCCTTCGTCCCCACGATGGGAGCGCTGCATGCTGGCCACCGGTCGTTGGTCGCGTTGGCCCGGTCGCTGGCCGATGTGGTCGTGGTCAGCATCTTCGTCAATCCCCTCCAGTTCGGGCCCGGTGAGGACTACGCCCGCTATCCGCGAACGCTCGACGCCGACCTCGACGTCTGCCGTGACGACGGCGTGGACCTTGTCTTCGTGCCGTCGGTCTCCGACCTCTATCCGCCCGGCCGCTCGGTCACGGTGAGCGCCGGGCCGGTGGGCGCGGGCTTCGAGGGCAGGGCTCGCCCCGGCCATTTCGACGGCGTGCTGACGGTGGTGGCCAAGCTGTTCACTCTGGTCCGGCCAGATGTGGCGATCTTCGGCCAGAAGGACGCGCAGCAGCTCGCCTGTGTTCGTCGGATGGTGCTCGACCTCATTGCCGCGGTCGAGATCGTCAGCGCGCCGATCATCCGCGAGCCGGACGGCCTGGCGATGTCCAGCCGCAACCGCTACCTCTCGCCGGAAGAACGTCGCAGAGCCCTTGCGCTTTCCGCCGCTTTGCGTGCCGGGGCTCAGTACTCCAGAGCAGCCGCTTGCGAGGCGGCAGCGCGGGCAGCCCTCGCAGAAGCGGAGTCGGACCCCGCGTTTTCCCTGGAATACCTGGCCTTGGTCCAGTCCGAGACATTCAGACCGGTAGCCGACGACTTCGTGGGCGAGGCGCTGTTGATCGTCGCGGCAACGATCGGCTCAACACGATTGATCGACAACACCACCGTCAGGTTGACCGGGCCAAAGACCAGCGACTCGCTGGTCGATGCGGGCACCGCTGCTGGTGCAGGGGCCAGGCCCAGCCAGGACCGGACGACAACGCCAACAGCCGGGGATTAGCGGTGGATTTCGACGAGGTCGCCGACGAGCTCTATGGCAGCTCACCCGAGGAGTTCGTCGAGCGCCGGACCCAACGGGTGGCCGAAGCACGCCAAGCCGGCGACCGCACCTTGGCCAAGCAGATCAGCCAGCTTCGGCGTCCCACGCGGACCGCGTGGATGGTGAACCTCCTGGCGCGGGCCGACGTTACGGAGATCAACGAGCT
>DATFOP010000313.1:0-2895 GCA_035265505.1 Propionibacteriaceae bacterium
AAGCAGGTGACCAGACCGATCAGGAATCGAGAAGTGCCGGCCGCCGAGCCGCACCTAGAATGACTGCCATGGACACCACCATGCACGGAGTGACTGCCATGGACATCACCATTCACGCGAGCTTCCTCCCGCACAACGACCCGGACGCCTCGCTGGCCTTCTATCGCGATACCCTCGGCTTCGAGGTCCGCAACGACGTCGGATACAACGGGATGCGCTGGATCACGGTCGGCCCCGCCGACCAGCCCGGTACGTCGATCGTCTTGGAGCCGCCGGCCGTCGACCCCGTGGGGTGCAGACTTGTGGTGCCGACTGTCGATTTCGCGCCTCGCCGTTCGTCTTAACGCGACCGTACATACCGGGTCGATGTGACCTACGACTTCAGGAGTGACCATGAGCGACTCTTCTACCCAGGGAATCAAGACCGTGCTGCATCCCGTGTCTGACCTGGCGACGGCCAAGGCGGTGTACACCGCCCTGCTCGGCGTCCCGCCGCAGACCGACGGGTCCTACTACGTCGGCTTCGAGGCCGCAGGTCAGCATATCGGGCTGGTGCCGAGCGGTGGACCGCAGGGCATGACCTCGCCGGTTGCCTACTGGCACGTGCCGGACATCGAGGCGAAGCTGGCCGAGGTGACCGCTGCCGGTGCCACCGTGAAGGAGCCCGCGCACGACGTCGGTGGCGGCCGCTTGGTAGCCACCGTGACCGACCCCGATGGCAACGTCCTCGGGCTGCTTCAGGACCGATGAGTGCCGACCCCCGCTCCCGCGCTCAGCGTCGTCGCGACACCGAGCATCGGCTCACCCACGACATCGATGTCTGGGTGGCCAGTGCCTCGGCGGACGGTGCGCCGTATCTGGTGCCGCTGTCCTTCGACTGGGAGGACGAGGCGCTGCTGGTGGCCACGCCGACGGACAGCCCGACCGGCAGGAACCTCGCCGCCACCCGAACCGTTCGGCTGGGGCTGGGCCATACCCGCGACGTGTCCATGATCGATGGCGAAGTCGAGGTCCTCGAGATCGACGCGCTGCCACAGCAGCGGGGTGACCGGTTCGCCGCGCGCACCGGCTTCGACCCGCGTGCGCCGGCCACGCCGTACCGCTGGTTCCGCATCTCCCCGCGCCGCATCCAGGCCTGGCGCGAGGTGAACGAGCTGCCCGACCGCGAGCTGATGCGCGATGGCCGCTGGTTGGTCTGACGCCTCGGCCGGGCGCGCCGCGTCGGGGGAGCGCTCGAGGATGGCGCCGATCTCGTCGAAGGGAACCGAGAACATGTCGTGCAGGATGAACGCCAGCCGCTCGGCGGGGGTCAGTGTTTTGAGCACCACCTGCAGCGCGAGCCCGACCGAGTCGGCCAGCAGCGCCTCATCCTCGGGGTTCGTCCCGTCCGTACGGCTGATGACCGGGTCGGGCACGTGCACGCCCATGGGCTCCTCACGCCGCGTTTTGCGCGAGCGCAGCACGTTCAGGCACACTCGAGCAACGATGGTGGTCAGCCATTCGCCGAGGTTATCGGCACCGCTGGCGTCTGACCGGCTGGCGCGCAGCCAGGCTTCCTGGACGGCGTCGTCGGCCTCGGCGAGCGAGCCGAGCATCCGGTAGGCCACCGCCCGCAGGCGGGTCCGGTTCTTCTCGAAGCCCTCCGCCAGCCAGTCTCTACGGGGGGATGGCAACGATTTCTTGGACGCATCCTGGGACCGGCAGCGGGACAAGGTCTATTGCGGTGAAGGTAGGGACGAATACCTTGCTGATGAGAACGACTTCGTGGACAGCAGCTGCGAGAAGAAGGCAAAGGTGAAAGCGATTTATTGAGGGGCCGAAGCTTAAACAGGTTTCGGCCCCTCCTATGGTACGAACTTCCGAGAATGCAGCTTATGAAACTGTCCGAAAAGCCTCGGAGGCGCTTGCAGCGTTGCCCTGGAGGACGCCAAAGAGGAGCTGTTGGGTCCATTTCGGCCTCCGTATACCAGCCATATTCACGGTCGGAGCGTTCCTCGTACCCCTTTTCGGACAGTTTCTACGAGCTTGGGTGAATCAGACAGGAGATACTATGAATAAAGTAACAGCACTGAGAACGAGTCTTTGAGACAAGGCATGGAAGGTTACCAATACACAGACATAGTGCGCGAGGACTTCGAATGGTTGGCGGAGTGAGAGGATACGGCACTTAGCGTGTTAGGCTCCCTCTCCTTGTCGGCTCTAGCCTTCATCTTCGCAGCTGCGGCAGGCGCGGTCTGGGCTGCGGGTGTTCGTCTCTCCGACACCACGGACGTGCTCTCGGAAAGGTTCGGGCTGGGCCAGGCGCTTGGAGGGCTGATCCTCCTCGCCATCGTCACCAACCTCCCCGAGATCGCCATCACGGCGAGCGCTTCCCTCAGCGGGGAGCTCGGTATCGCTGTGGGCAACATCCTTGGCGGCATCGCCATCCAGACGGCGGTGCTGGTTCTCGTCGATGCCTTCGGCGTACGGGGAGGTCGTCCCCTGAGCTACCGTGCCGCCTCCCTGTCGCTGGTCCTGGAAGGAACGTTGGTCATCACCGTGCTCGCCGTCACCGTCATGAGCAGCCAACTGCCTTCTTCGCTGATCTTCGGGCGCATAACGCCCGGGGGTCTTCTCATCGTCGTGTGCTGGGTGGTCGGCGTCCTGCTGCTCTACAAGGCCCGAACGCGCCTGCCATGGACGGAGGAAGGGCAGCTCCCCGGCGGCCAGCAGGGGACAGCCAGAGCACGCAAAGATCAGGATGCCCGCAACAAAGGGATCGGCACCCCCAAGACGCTCGCCGTCTTCGCCGTGGCGTCTGTCATCACGCTCGTAGCGGGTGTTGCGCTGGAACAGAGCGGGGAGGTCATCGCAGGAAGGATCGGGATGGACGGCATCCTCTTCGGCTCCACCGTG
>DATFOP010000314.1:0-8612 GCA_035265505.1 Propionibacteriaceae bacterium
CGATCCCAATCCACCCGGCGAGAACGAGGCCGGCGACATGAACGATCCGGGGGAGTACGGCGGCCTGTCCGTCGAGGACGACCCTCAGGGCACCGTCGATCCAGCCGAGGTGGCTGGGACGGCGGACGAGTCAGACGAGGACGTCAGCTGACCGTCCAGTCTTCGAGTGCGCGCACCAGCACCGCGACCTTGACGCAAAGCGTGCTGAGGCGCGCATTCGAGTGGCGTAGCCAGCCCAATCGAGCAGCGCCGCACAAGGTCGCCAAGGCGGTCCAGGCGGCGAAGTTCGTCGCCGGCATGTACGGGCAGCGCGCAATCACCCTCTACTGGGCTCGAGTGCGGGGTGATCTTTTCAACCAATTGATCTACCCCGGCGATCACACCGATCCGTACGAGATCTATGAGCGCATGAGGGCGATCGGTCCGATGGTGCGCACACAACTGGGCAACTACACCACCACCAGCTACCGGATCAGCCACGATGTGCTGCGCAGCCGCAGCTTCGGGGTCACGCCGGAGGATGACAGTCAGGACTTCGCGCACAACGACGCGCTGGACCTTTCCCTGCTGCAGCGCAATCCGCCGGATCACACCCGACTGCGGCGGGTCGCCGCACCGGCATTCGCACCACGCCGAATGGACGCCTATCGCGCGTTGGTCGAATCCGCGGTCGATCGGCTACTCGACCGTGCCGCGGCCCAAGGCGAATTCGACCTGATGGCCGGCTACGCAGCGCCGCTGCCCATCGCGGTGATGACGCGTCTGCTCGGCCTGCCGGAGGATTCCGAGAAGTTCCGGCGGATCGGTTCGACAATCGCGCGTGCCCTGGATGGCATCTGGTCTCTTCGCCAGGCCCGTACGCTCGCCGGAGCCGACGCCGAACTCCGGCAGACCTTCGACGAGTTGCTCGTTCGGCGCGCGATCGAGCCCGGCGATGATCTTGTGTCGGCGCTCGTGGCCGAACAAGGAAACAAGATCACCGCTGAGGAGCTTGGGCCGCTGGTGCGGCTGTTACTGATCGCCGGCTTCGAGACCACGGTCAATGCGATCGGCAACGGCGTGCGCTGGCTGCTGGCCGATCGCGAGCAGTGGGAGCTTTTGGTCAACGAGCCCGACCGGGCGGAAGCGGCGGCCGAAGAGGTGCTGCGCTTCGATCCGCCCGTACAGCAAACGGCACGGGTCGCTCATACTGACATCGAGGTCGGCGGCGTGCAGCTGCGGAAGAATCAGTGGGTCATCCCGTTACTGGGTGCCGCCAACCGCGATCCGGAGGTCTTTCCGGAGCCCAACCACTTCGATATCAGCCGCGAGTCCCCCGCCGAGCATCTCGCCTTCTCCGGGGGCATTCACTATTGCCTGGGCTCGCCGTTAGCCCGAATGGAGCTGGCGATGGCTCTGCGGGCCTTGGCCGAGCGGTTCCCTGATCTTCGAGCGGCCGGACCTCTCGAGATGCGGCCGGGCACCACGCTGCGCGGGCCGCTCCGCTTTCCGGTTTCGATCAACTAGCGGCGTCGGAGCACCACCGCAGGCGCCGCGAAGCCGCATCCTCGCCGACCCAACGGCACCAAAAAGTGCTAGCGAAGGACGCGTTTCTTCCCCAGCGACGTGGGAGTTGGCCAGCACATCCCGGCGGTTAGCGATCCGCCCTTCTGGCGAAACGCACGTGAATCGCAGCCTCGGTCGACACGAATCCCACACACTCATAGTGGTCTGCACCGTCGCCGGGTTGATCGAAGATTCGCTCACCCCCGCCGAGCAGAATGGGCGCGTAGGCCAGATGCATCTGGCCGATCAGGCCGAGTCGCAGATACTGCCGGATCACCGACGCACCGCCCGCGATCAAGACATCCTGATCACCCGCTGCTCCGAGAGCGCGGTCAAGTGCGCTTTCCACCCCGTCAGTGACGAAGTAGAACGTTGTGCCGCCTTCCATGACCGCGGGCTGCCGCGCATGGTTGGTCAGCACGAAGACGTCGTTGTGGTACGGCGGGTTGTCACCCCACCAGCCGGTCCAGTCCTCGTCGGGCCACTCGCCACGAATCGGTCCGAACATGTTGCGGCCCATGATCGTCGCGCCGATCCCCGTCCGAAGTCCGGCGGCGAACTGGTCGTCGACCCCCTCACTTCCGCCCTCTTCGCCACTCATCTCATGGAACATGCGAGTGGCGATGAGCCAATCGTGCAGTCGCTCGCCGCCGACGCCGAGCGGGTTCTCGAGACTTTGATCAGGTCCCGCCGCGTACCCGTCGAGGGAGACGCTGATGCCATTCACGCGTACGACCATGGGTAGGTCCCTTCCGTGCTGGTTACACGATCTTCGGTTCGGTCTTGGTGCGGATCTCGTCCTCGCTGACGCCTGGTGCCAATTCAACCAAGCGCAACCCTTCAGCGGTGACATCAAGGACGCCGAGGTCGGTGATGATCCGCTGCACCACTCCCCGGCCGGTGTAGGGCAGGCTGCACTCGTGAACGATCTTGTACGAACCGTCCCTGGCCACGTGCTCCATGATCACGATCACTCGCTTGGCGCCGTGCACCAGGTCCATGGCGCCGCCCATGCCTTTGATCATCTTCCCGGGAATCGTCCAGTTGGCGATGTCACCCTGCTCGGATACTTGCATGGCGCCCAGGATGGCGACGTCGATCTTGCCGCCCCGGATCATGCCGAAGGACGTGGCCGAATCGAAGACTGACGCCCCCCGCCGCAGGGTGACCGTCTCCTTGCCCGCGTTGATCAGGTCCGGGTCTTCCTCACCTTCGTACGGGTAGGGCCCGACGCCGAGCAGGCCGTTCTCGGACTGCAGCACGAGCTCGACCCCGTCGGCGACGTAGTTCGGCACCATGGTGGGCAATCCGATCCCGAGGTTGACGTAGCTGCCGTCACTGAGCTCGGCAGCGGCCCGCGCGGCCATCTCTTCCCTTGTCCAGCTCATGATTGCTCCCGCCCTTCGAGAAGCTCAGGGCTCGAACCTGCAGGCTCCGGACTCGAAGTTGCGGGCTCAGGGTTGGCAGCCGGCTGGGGCCGGGGGCGGACGGTGCGGCGCTCGATGCGCTTGTCCGCAGCTTGCTCTGGGGTCAAGGCCACCACCCGGTGGACATAGACCCCAGGAGTGTGGACGGAGTTCGGATCAAGATCACCGGGATCGACCAGCTCTTCGACCTCGGCAACAGTGATCTTGCCGGCCATGGCGGCCATCGGGTTGAAGTTGCGTGCCGATTCGCGATAGATCAGATTGCCGTGCCGGTCACCACGCCAGGCCCGGACCAGTCCGAAGTCGCACACGATTGCCTGTTCGAGTACAAAGGCCTTGTCGCCCTCGAGCGTGGCGAAGGTCCGCGTCTCCTTGGCCGGCGAGGCCAGTACCACCGAACCATCCGCGCCGTAGCGCCAGGGCAATCCCCCGTCGGCCACCTGGGTACCCACGCCCGTGGCGGTGTAGAAGGCGGGAATCCCTGAGCCGCCCGCCCGCAGCCGCTCTGCCAGTGTGCCCTGCGGGGTCAGCTCCACCTCCAGCTCCCCGGCCAGATACTGCCGCGCGAACTCCTTGTTCTCTCCCACGTAGGACGACACCATCCGCCGGACCTGGCGGGACAGGAGCAGCTGCCCCAACCCCCAGCCGTCAACGCCGCAGTTATTCGACACCACCTCCAGCTCATCGACGCCGGACTCCAGGAGCGCATTGATCAGCACGCTGGGTATCCCGCACAAACCGAAGCCGCCGACGGCCAGCGAAGACCCAGATTCGATGTCGGCAACGGCTTCCCTTGCACTCGCGACCACTTTGTCCATGCCTGTGTTCTACTCCTGCCATGACCGAAGCGTTACGGATCGGGATCGTGGGCCTCGGCTGGATGGGCCATGCACACGCCCGTGCCTACGCCCGGCTGCGTCACCATTATCTGAATTCAGCCCTCGAACCTGTCCTGGTGGCGGTCGCCGACAACGCCGCGGATGACCGGCTGGCCGAAGCGGTGACGGCATTTGGCTTCACCGCTGTGCACGACGACTGGCGTGCATTGATCGAGCGCCATGATCTTGACCTGGTGAGCATCACTGGTCCGAACTTCATCCACCGCGATGTCGCGGTTGCAGCCGCTGGAGCGGGAAAGCACATCTGGGTCGAAAAGCCGGCCGGACGCCACGCAGGCGAAACCGCCGAGATCGCCGATGCCGTCCACGCTGCCGGCGTGCAGTCCGCAGCCGGCTTCAACTACCGCAACGTACCCGCCGTCGAGCTTGCTCGGCAGCTGATCGCCGACGGCCGGATCGGCGCTGTGACGTCGGTCAACATACGTCTCTTGGCTGACTACGCCGCGCATCCCCAGGGCGCGCTGACCTGGCGCTTCCGGAACGAGTGGGCGGGATCGGGCGTTCTCGGCGACCTCGTGAGCCACGGCGTTGATCTTGGTCGCTATCTGGTCGGCGAGATCACCGACCTTGTGTGCGACCGGGCAATCTTCATCCTTCAACGGCCACACACGAGCCTGGCCGCATCCCACTTCTCCCGCGGCACAGGCGGCCCGATGGGACAAGTGGAGAACGAGGACTACGTCTGCGCCCTGCTGCGGTTCGAGGGCGGCGCTCGCGGCACGCTGGAGTCGAGCCGAACCGCAGTCGGCGAGCAGTGCACGTACGGCATCGAGGTCCACGGCGAGCGGGGGGCACTCGCCTGGGACTTCCGCCGGATGGGCGAGTTGCGGGTCTGCCTTGATCAGGACTACCAGAACGCCTCCTACGCCACCCATTACGTGGCACCGGACGACGGCGAGCTGGGGCTCTTCCAGCCAGGCTCGGGGATCCCCATGGGCTATGACGACCTCAAGGTGATCGAAGCTCACCGCCTCGTCGAATCGATCGCCACCGGAACCCCCTTGGGAGCGACCATCGACGACGCCGTACGCGCGGCGCAGCTCGTCGATGCCCTGGCCGAGTCAGCTCAGGATCGTCGCTGGGTGAGCTGCGCGCCTGTCCAATGATCAACGAGCCGAGCCAGCCAATCGGTGAGCCGGTCCCGGGTGGTCTGCCCGCCCGCATCCGGCGATGTCCACGCTGGGCGGCCAAGTAAGTCGGTCCCCAGCGGTTGGCGGGAACGCCACGACTGCGGTCAGCCGGCTTCGGAACCGCCCGCGTCCCCGGCGACCTGCGGTGCGGCAGCCTGCGCTTTTCTCCTCTGCCATCCACGCTTGGCCGCGAGGCTCCTCCGCCGCCGGGCCTTGGCTGCTTCCATCGCCTGCCTTTCCAACGCCCGCTGCTGGCGGCGTCGCGCGTTCTCCTCCTTGCGCAGCTCCCGTTCGATCACCACGGGCGAACGCACCGGCCAGACATAGTCGATGTCGTCGCGCACATCAGGGAATCGGTCACGATAATGGGCCGGATCCTTGCGGACCAGGGCCGACTGATGGCTCCGAAGCACCTCAGGATCGAAGAGCCACTCCGGCAAGGCGCCATCGGCAGCGAGTTCGGGATAGCTCCGAATCTCCGAAATGCCGAAGGTCTCCAGGTCCGCGACGATGGTGGCTGCGCAGGTGTCGCCGAAGCCGCGCTCGATCCACACGTCGCACATGGTGAGACCGTAGCGACCGAGCGCCTCCTCGTATCCCTTCCACATGAGCACTGCGGGGTGCGAGCTCCAGGCGTAGCCCGGCACCGTTAGGGCCCGAACGATCTGAATGACCTCGACCCGCTGCTTGCCGAGTCGCTTGGTGTCGAGAGCGCGCGCCGTGGCCTCGAAGTCGCTGTACGGGGTGAAGGTCTGCATACGTGGCGCGGGTCACCTCGGTTGGCAGCGTGGACAGGAGTATGAGGTACGGCCGCCGATGGTAGCCACCTCGATGGTCGTACCACAGTCGTAGCAGACCGCTTGCTTGTAGACCCGCCGAGATTGATCTTCCGGTACGGCGGGCCGCTCGGGCACGTCGACGGTGATGATCCGGCCCTCGTCGAGGGCGGTCGACATCATTCGGGTCAGCTTCGCCCACAGCTCATCGAATTCGGTGTCGGTCAGCGCCCCTGCCAGTCGAGTTGGCGCGATCCGACAGGCGTGCAGGATCTCCGCCCGAAAGACGTTGCCGATCCCGGCAATGACAGTCTGATCTAGCAGGGCTGCTCCGATGGGACCCGTGAAGGCGGCGACCCGTCGTCGCGCCTCCGCAGCATCGGCGTCTGGCCGCAGGGGGTCTGGCCCCAGCTGGGCGACCAGCGCAGTGCGCTGATCATGATCAAGCAACTGGCAACGACTCGGCGCAATCAGGTCCCACGCAAGATCGTCTGTAGCCAACCGCAGTCGGACTTGCGGCAACCCCGGCCCGGTGACCGGCGAAAATCGCAGCCACTTGCCCCGCATGCCCAGGTGAACGTGAACGGTGAGGCCGACCGCGGCGTCGATCATCAAGTGCTTGCCAAAGGCTTCGACCGCGCCGATCCGGGCGCCATCGATCGCGTCAGCCGCAAACCGACCCTGAGGGGAGCTGGCCGCGACATCCCTGCCCACCAGCTCCGCCATCGACCGTGCGAGCCCGTGAATCGTGTGACCCTCAGGCATGGCGGGTGATTACCCCACCGCAGGCTTCACACACCCGCTCTCGGAGGCGCCTGCCAGCTCAACCCGACGGCGGATTCGCCTCGACGTCGCGTTTGATCCGCTCGAGTGTGGTCCGCATGCCTCGGATGTTGGTCCGGCCGCGGGCTCGCCCCAGAACTGCCCAGTAGATTCGGTTCGCCCAACTGGGGGTGAGCGCAAAAGACTCTGTCACGTGTACCCCGTCATCGACGGGCACGATCTCGTATCGCCAGGTGTTGAGCCGGAGGTCGCCAACGCCGACTGCGAAGGAGAAGACGCGGCCGGGTTCACACTCCAGAACAGTGCAGACGGACCAGTAGGTAGGTCCCCGGCCGTTTCGGTGCACATGGCCACGGAACCGCACGCCCACGGCTGGGCCGGTTGCACCATCAAGCCATTGGGCTTCAAAGGTTTCGGGGCTGAATTGGCCGATGCGAGTGATGTCGCTGATCCGACTCCACACCTGGTCGGCAGAGGCCGCCATGAACACCGTGACGCTTTCGCCGAGTCTCCCGTGCCGACGAGGGCGCCGACTGGTCGGATGGCTGTTGGTCGGGCGGCTGGGTGGTTGCGGCCACGAGTCGGCGTCAGCCTCGCCCATCGCCTGCTCCGTTGCCCGTGCCTGAACGAGAGTCACGCCAGCGCGCGATGACCCGCGGCATCTCCGCGCCGAGGAACGAGAAGAAGTCACGCATCTCGGCCATGCGTTTGGCAGCCTGACCCGCCTCGGGGACCGCCGCCAGGCCGTCGTCGAGGGCCGCAGCTAGCGCGTCGATGATGTCTGTGCGGGTGCCGACGGCCTCGTACCAGGACTCCCCGCCCAACGTCCAGTGATCCGTGCGCTCCCCTGGTCGGCGGGCACGGCGTACCATCCGCGCGTTCTCCAAATAGCGAACGGATCCGCTCACCGCGGCAGGGCTGACCTGGAGCAATTCTGCGAACTCCCGCGCCGTCAGGCTGCCGTCCTCCGATACCAGCAGAGCGGCGAACGCACGCGCCGCCATCCGCTGCATCCCGGCCGCGGCCAGTACCAGCGCAAAACGCTCGATGAACGACCGGACGGCAGGCTCGGCCAACTGCTGATCGTCCGCTACCGCCATGTGACGCATCATACATATTCTGAAGCTTCTGACTATTCACAACTTCGTGAAAACGGGCGTACCTTCCAAGTATGACCACCGTCATATCGGTGTCCGGACTGCACAAGTGGTTCGGCCAAACTCACGCCCTCGACGCGCTCGACCTGCAGGTCCAAGCCGGCGAGGTACACGGCTTCCTCGGGCCGAACGGCGCCGGGAAGTCCACCACCGTTCGGGTGCTGCTCGGGCTGTTGAGGGCCGACGCCGGTCAGATCCGGCTGCTCCACGGCGACCCGTGGCGCGACACTGCCAGGCTCCACCGCCGCATCGCCTACGTCTCCGGGGAGGTCAACCTTTGGCCGAACCTCTCCGGCGGAGAGGTAATCGACCTATTCGGTCGGCTCCGTGGTGATCTTGACAAGAAGCGGCGTGACGAGCTGCTCGAGCGATTCGAGCTGGACCCTAAGAAAAAGGGCCGCAGCTACTCCAAGGGAAACCGCCAAAAGGTCGCGATCGTGGCCGCCCTTGCGTCGGACGCCGAGTTGCTCATCCTCGACGAGCCCACCACCGGTCTCGATCCGGTGATGGAGGCCGAGTTCCAGCGCACGATCCACGAGATCAAGGCAGAGGGACGCACTGTCTTGCTGTCGAGCCACATCTTGTCCGAGGTCGAGGCGCTGTGTGATCGGGTCACCATCATCCGCGCCGGTCGTGCGGTGGAGAGCGGAACGCTCGAGGACCTGCGGCACCTGACCCGCACCTCGGTGACTGCCGTCCTGACCGGTGATCCGGGTGACTTCCAGGTCGGACCGGGAGTGCATGATCTGCTGGTCGACGGCAACAAGATCAGTTTCAGCGTGGAGTCCGATGCGATGAACGGGGTACTCAAGGTGCTCACCGACTACGGGGTCGAGGCGCTGAAAGCCGAACCGCCGACCCTGGAGGAACTGTTCCTGCGGCACTACGCGGACGA
>DATFOP010000315.1:0-5342 GCA_035265505.1 Propionibacteriaceae bacterium
CATTAGCGGTGTTGTTGCACAGCAGGATCAGCGGCTTGAAGACCGCCGTGAACACCGTCTGAAAGGGCACGACCACCTTGGCGGTTGCCAACGGCAGCGCTAGGGCGAAATTCTTCGGGACGAGCTCACCGATCACCATCGACAACAACGTGGCGAGGCCGATCCCCACGACCGCACCAACGACCGGAACCGCGCCGGCCGCCACCCCCACCGCGGCCAGCGGACCCTCAAGCAGCCGGCTGACCGCGGGCTCGAAGGTGAAGCCGGTCAACAAGGTGGTCAATGTGATCCCCAGCTGAGCACCCGAAAGATGCGTCGAGGTGATCCGCAAGGCCCGAATCGTCGGACCAAGCCGCGCCTCACCAGCACGTTCTCGACCCTCAAGATCGTTCCGGTCCAGGTTGACCAAGGCGAACTCCGAAGCGACGAAGAAGCCCGTCCCAACGGTCAGGACCAGACCCACCGCGACCATCAACCACTCGAACCACATGATCAGATCACACCAACGAAGTCATACGAGCCAGGGTCAGCGATCGGGAAGGTAGCGGCAGATCATCACCATGGTGCGGTGCAGCCTAGCCAACGCGACCAAGCTATCGGACAGCACGTCACGACCGCACTTCCATCAGCGTGCCCCTGAAACCTACCGCCCATACGGACTGCGGCCTGTTGCCACTGAACGTTCCCCTGCGGCACTGGCTAGCGTGCCGATTGCCGGTCGACTACCGGAACTTCCCGCCCCAGGCAAGGTCGCGTACGCGGCGACAGCACTGCCAGAATCGCTGCGTGGCCGTTCCGCTGCCCGGGCCGATGTACGTCACGGTCGGAAGCACCTCCGAGCCCCCAAGGGGCTTCACGTGGCGCGTGTGGCCGAGCCGGACCTCCTTCTACCTCAAGTCGCGCGCGCCGGGCATGGGGCTCCTCAAGCTGAGCATCCATGGCGACGACCCACGTCACCCTGGCCTTGCCGGTTTCAAGATCGGTATGGACAGCGAAGATCAGTACCAGGCGGCTGTCACCGCCGGGGAGATCGGTTCCATCCGGTCGGGCGATTGGCCGATGTGGTTCCCCGGCAAAGACATCGGCCACAACGCTCTCCTCGTCGTCCGCCTTCGCTGGACATGGGACGCCTGCATGCGCCTACCACCCGCGCCGCCTCCTGGCGAGTTGAAGAAAGACGCGGTCGGGCTGGTCGCTCCATCACCCCCCGGCCCAGGGGACGCCGTGGATGTTGATCTCATCGTCGCCTTCGGCAAGCCATACTGGCTGCGCGAGCGCAAGGCGCGGGCCGACAATGCGGTCCTCGGCCCGCTGCGCAACGACGCTGATCTCTGGCTCACGGGGACGGTGGTGAAGCGAGTAGCAGCTCACCGCGCGCCGCCGCCTCACGCCGTGGGACCAGTGCCTACCGGCAGGCAAGATGAGGTTCGGGGGCTGGCGGCGACCGTCGACCCCGAGGGTTTCCTGTGGCTCATCGAGCAACGCATGTCGCGCTCTGCCCTCACAGCAACAGCCGACGAGGATTGCTGACAGCCTTTCATCAGCGACGTCCCGCTGAGGAAGACCTACCGCCGTTACGTCCCGCTGATCCTTCCCCTGCGGCACTGGCAAGCGTGCCGATTGCCGGTCGGCATCTGACACTTGACCGGTACGAGCGGCGACACCGAATCAGTGCTGCTCAGCGGCCCGCAAGATGGTCGCCCTTCGGAACGACGTCGCCGAGGCGGTGAACGGCACGCGCAAGCGAATCGGTGTGTGATCCGTCGGGTATGGGGAGGACTCGTGTCAGTTAGCGACTGGCAGAGAATCTGTACCGTGACCACGCTCGCCGACGCCGTCCTCCCGCTGATCCGGACTCGAGCGGACCTTTCCCGGTGGAGCGCGTCGAATGCGCACGGTCGTCAGATGCATGAGGCCATCGACAACTTGGAGGCAGCGATCCCGACGACGGATCCGGCTGAGGTGTATGCCGTCATACACAAGGCGCTCGCCAGCGCGATCAAGGTCATCGCCAGGGCCGACGACTCCAGTGGGATCATCGGTGGTGCCTGCCGTCGCCTGCTCGAGCTCCATCCCACGGTCGCTGCGGCAGCACAGGTGCCGGCCGGCGATCTGGTCGACTGGATGATGAGGTTCCAGTTCGACGGCGACGTCGACTACTTCGAGATTGACCCGGTCGCCTATGCGCCGGCACTGGGCAAGTCCGGGATGGCGGCCTATCGAGTGCGACTCTCCGATATTGAGGCCGGCTTCGGGCCACGGCCCTCCGCGGAGGATCTCTGGACGTCGCGACACGCGCACGAGTGGTTCATGATCGAGTGGAACGCTCGGCGACTGGCCGTTCTCGACCGCGACATCGACGCCATCGTCTGCACCCACGCCCGCGACCGGAAGGTCGCCGCGTGGCTTGAGGACACCGCCGAGGCCTTCGAGGAGATCGGCGAGATCGACTTGGCCCTCGACTGGGCGAAGCAGGCGACCGAGTTCGACCGCGGGCACCAGTCGCTCAAGGCCGCCGGATACTGGTGCAGGCTGTTGGCCGAGCACCGGCCTGCTGAGCTGCTCCCGGCACGCCTGGAGGTGTTTCGGCGTTGGCCGTCCTCGAGCACAGCCGCCTACCTCTACCAGGACGCGGGGCCGTCGTGGCCGAGCCACCGCGACGAGGTGGTCGCCACCTTGGCCGCGAGCCCGCGTGACGCTGTGCTCTTCGCGCTGCTCACCCTCAAGGAGGTCCAGTTCGCCTGGAAGTTGGCGTTCTCGCTCGGCCTCGACAGCGACGATGTGTGGGAGCGGCTGGCCACGGCGTACGAGAAGGTCGACCCGCTCGCCGTGCTGCCGCTCCTCGCTCGGCTCGTCGAGAACGAACTGACGGAGGCCGGCGCGCAGCATTACCGGATCGCCGCTCGTCGGTTGGCGAAGATGCGCAAGCTGGCCACCGGGTCGGCCGAGGCGGCCGAAATTGACAAGCTTATCGCCGAGCTCCGCGAGACGCACCGCCGTCGGCCACGGCTCCAGCAGGAGTTCGATCGCGCCGGCCTGCCCTGATATAACTCACCCCGAGAACGCCTGAGCTGCACGCGACCCGCTAGACGATCGATGATCGAAGTAGCATCATCGTCGCGTGAATCGCATCAGTGCAATATCGATCATGCCGATAGGAGATCAGGTCCGCCTTGTCATGTCAGACGTAGGCCGGGCAGTCCGGGCTCGACTGAGCACGAAGGCGGCGATGATAAATAGCAGCATCGCGACTGGTCCAAAAGGTGCGGCATGATCGATTGCTTCAACGACTCCGGCCAGAGCCAATGGAATCGTTGCAGTTCGCGGAGCTCCGGTTTGGCCCAACGCAACTGCAGCGGCGATGACGGTGACTGCTCAGGACAAGGTGCCGATGAAATAGAGCGTCAGGGGCACGGGTTGATGCACGAGGTTTGCAAGGACGTCGCTGACCCCTATTAGCACGGCCTGCTCGGCTGGCGGCAGTTCGCTTCCATACTTCACAACCAGCCCGTTGCTCAGGCCGACGACTGTGTCGAAGGCGCTGTAGAAAGCGAGGTATGGCAGGAGCCACGCGACTAATGCGCGCCGCGGTGCTGGTCAATCCATCGGTCAGCCAGTGGATCGCCACCGCCAGCAGCAGGTTAAGCAGCAGCTGTACAACGTGGATCGCAAACCATAGGCCGCATGGGCCCTCAACCCGGTGCAGATGTCGGGAGCGTCGCCATCAGCGACGAGATGGAGGAACCCTGGGATAGCGAACGCGATCGGCGCTCCGAATACGATCAGAATCCGCCCCGGGTGGGGTCGAAGATCGGCAATGCCCATGACTTGCGTCGAGCCTGCCACCTCGTGAGTACACCAGTTCGTGGCGATCCGAAGTAAGCCCCGGCAACGAAGACCTCGGTCATCTCGGGTCGAGAAGCGCCTCGTCCACGTAACACCACACCCAGTCCATACCCCGCTCCTTGTAGGGCCGGGTCAAGGGATGGCCAGTTTGGCGGAAATGCTCTCGGGCGTGCTTGTTTTTTGACTTGTCGCAACAGCCGACGTAACCACACAGCAGGCACATCCGAAGCGCAGGCCACGAGTCTCCAAGCGCTACGCATTCCGCACACACCTCGGATGCGGGACCGATGTCAGCTCGAGCGAGGTGAACATGGGAACACGGTTTGGAGCGGAACTGCCCGGTCCACACCCGCCGCAAGAAGAGGTTGATGATCTTCGTGGGAGTTACTCCCTTCGGGGAATCTGGGTCAGGCAACGTTTTCTTCCTGTCCACTGATCGTCGCATGAGTGCCCGCTGGAGGGTCGGCTTATGGCACCTGCCTGGTGCTTGGGCAGCTAGAGGCGGCCAGCGCCTTCCCCGGCTCGAGCTGGAGCTTCGAGGACACCGGGGTATCCCGCCAGCCTGCACGCAGAGACGCTAGATCGCGTGAGGACCGCGTGGTGCTATGCCTGCATCTCGTGAATACCGGCATAGACGTTGATCACCATTCCCCCCGCCGTCGCCGAGATCAGTCCTTCGGCGATGCAGACGAGGTCGTTCAACCAGCGATAGCTCTCGTGATCCGACTCGAACCAGCCGACAAGGTTCTGCCGTCCCGGCTCGTCGCCTTCAAAGATCGTTCGCCCGCGAAGCTCGACGAGGATGGACGCGCCATTTTGGGTGGTGATCAGGCCGCGCAGGTTCGGCAGCATGCGACCGTCCGTGCGCCGCCGTGGGTAGTTGGACCAGACAACGGTGCCCTCAATCCGCCCGGTGGCGGTTCCACGGCCTTCGCCGTATCCGATTCCCTCTTCGCTCCCGTACGCGCTAAGGATCGTGTATCCGGGTGCCTTGACGCGGACATCCTCGTCGTAGCTCCAATGGAAAACTGAGAGGGGTTCGAGACGCACGTCAGGACGATATCCCGCGACTCTTTGTGGACTAGCCCACCGGCAGCGGCGTGTCACGCAGGTCCGCTATCCGACGCCCGGTAGCCGGTCGCCTCGCGGGATGTCAGTGGCGTCGGAGATGGTCTCACGATCCGCTGGACCGTCCACTGCGATGACTTTTCGTCTCGGGATCGGTCACTAGCAGTACCAACACCCCGCTTGATTGAGCACACAAGGGATGAGAGGTGTCATGCGGAACGTCATCGCGTACATGTCCATGTCGTTGGACGGGTTCATCGGCAGCGATCGAGAGCACCCCGGCGTCGCGATCGGGGACGCCGAGGTCAAGCAGTGGAAGCTGGACCGGATCAGCCAAGCCGGTGCGCACCTGATGGGCCGGACGACCTACCAGGAGATGTCGTCGTACTGGCCAGGGTCGGACGACCCGTACGCCGGGCCGATGAACG
>DATFOP010000316.1:0-2372 GCA_035265505.1 Propionibacteriaceae bacterium
CCCCCAGGTGATCAGCAACTGCCACCCGGACTGGACGAAGATCGTCAATCCGCTGCCTGCGGCGACCAGGACCAGCGCCACGCTGACCACCCGACGGATTCCGAACCGGTCCATCAGCGCCGCGGCGAACGGGGCCATCACCCCGTACAAGATCAGATTCACGCTGACCGCGGTCGACATGAGCGTGCGCGGCCAGCCGAACTCCTCCTGCAGCGGGATCATCAAGACCCCTGGTGCCGCCCGGAAGCCGGCTGCGCCCAGCAGCGCGACGAACGCTACGACTGCCACCCACCACGCTGGGTGAATGCCCGTCCGGGGCGGCGCGACAGTAGCGATGTCGGTGCTAGGACCGGGAAACGGCATAGCGCAACGTTACAAACGTCGATCCATGCCGCGTCGCGTCAATCAAGCGCAAGCTCGGGAAGGTGATCCGTCGGGGCAGCAGGGGTGCACCTGCGCCAAGGAACACCGGCGCCACGCCCATGATCACCTCGTCCAGCAGCCCGTGATCATGGAATTGGCCGACCAGATCGCCGCCGCCGACCAGCCACACGTTCTTGCCGCCGGCCGCCTCGACCATCTGCGCGTGCGCGGGAGCGACGTCGCCGGACACGAAGCGAATGTCTGGCCCCTCCACTCGTGGTAGCTCTCGGCTGCTGAACACCCACGTCGGAATCGTGTACTCCCACTTGCTCGGATCGTCTAGAAAACCGGTGTAGTCGGCGATCCACTCATACGTCGTGGACCCCATCGCCATCGCCCCGACATCGGCTATGAAGCTCGGATACTCCTGATCCATGCCCTCGGCGTCGCCCTCGACCTGGAACAGCCATTCCAGCGAGTTGTCGGCGTCGGCGATGAACCCGTCGATGCTGGTCGCGGTGTAGTACTGCGTTTTCACTACGCCATCCTCGCCCGAACCTGTCCTTCCATCACCTTCTGGAGCAACATCACGGTCTCCGGATCAAGATCGACGCCAAGATTCCGGGCGTGCGCCGCCACCTGGAGGGTGAGCCGTTCGGTTTCCGCGGTGTTGCCGGCCTGATGCTCGGTCCTGATCCGGGCGGCCATCAGCAGCTCGTCACCGGGAGCTGCCACCAGCGCCCGCGATGCCGCCCACCGAGCAAGATCGCCATCGTTGTCTGCTAGCGCCCGGTTGGTCAGCTCGACGCCGAGATCGCGGATGGCCGAAATCATGTCGGTACGCAGCTCCTCGGCCCAGTGCCATTGGCCGGGCGCCGCATCAGCCATTGGTGCACCTCTGACTAGTTCGAGGGCGGCGCGCAAGGCAGCTGTCGCCGAGTGGTTGATTCCGGGCGAGGTGAGGATTTGGAACCGATCCCAATCGGAGCTGACGGCTGGATGCAGCACGATCCGCCCGCTGTAGGCGTCCGGGAGATACGGCTCGCCGCTCGGATCCGAGCCCAGCCAATTGCGTAGCCTGCTCATGTTGGAGCGCCGCGTCCCCTCCGCCACAGCCAGGGCGGAAGCCATGGCCTGCGCAGTCGTACGAGGGTTCTCCAACAACCACGCGCAATACTCGAGGCACTGCTTGCCCGCTCGTGGCGGGATTGTGCCGGCGGCGTCCACCATCTCGATAGATCCCAGAAGTTGAAGCATCGGATGGCGGGAGCCGACATCGGCCTCCGCTGTCCGCGTCTCCATTGGCTCATCTCCATCCGTGCCCGCGTTGATCCAACCTCCGAATCCCTTCCCGAGACCATTCCCGAGATGGGTCACGTTGTCGGGCGGCGGGTCGGGCGGATGCCTTTCGTGCCGCCACCACGGAGCCGGCGTCGTCTCCTCACTTCCCGTTGCGGAGATCAACTCGATGACTGTCCGCTGGCCAGCCTGCTTGATGACTTGAGCTGCCAGCTCGAGTCCGAGCGGATCGAGCGTCGCGCGTACGGGGGTGTCCCGACCGGATGCATGCACATGCAGGCTCCAACGGGCCTCGGCCAGTGGCGCGGCAAGGACCGCCGCCATGGTCACCTGGGGTGGGCGGGTCAGCAAGTCGATCAGCCGAGCCGACTGCTCGACGGTTGGCACACAATTGATCAGCGCGATTTCCGGAATCCACGGATCGGCTAGGTCGGGATCGATGCGACGCTGCCCCACCACAGGCGACGACTGGTGTGCCCTCTGAGCCGCCGCCCGTCGCTCCCATCGCTCAAGCAGGCCTTCAAGATCATCGGTTTCATTGACGTTGTCCTTTCTGACCGCCCCGGCGAGGTTGTTGTGATCGCCGATCAGCGTCATGGCGAGTTCATCCGCCGAGGGTGAGAATGCGAGCTCGATGGCCATGGCGGCGAGCACCGCGGCCGATAGCCCCGGGTCTCCGTCGAGGGTGAGCAGGCCTATGCCCTCCAGGT
>DATFOP010000317.1:0-10961 GCA_035265505.1 Propionibacteriaceae bacterium
GCCAGGGTGGGGCGGTGCACTAGGTTCTACTGGTGCGAATCGCGGTGACCCGGGAATCCTTGCCGGGTGAGGCACGAGTCGCCCTGGTGCCGGAATTGATCGGCAAACTTCGCGCCGCCGGTTACCAGATCGTCGTTCAAGCCGGTTCTGGTGCGGGGGCCTTGATTTCCGATCAGGCCTATCGATCGGCCGGCGCGTTCGTCTCCGCGAACCCGCTGGAGGGCGCCTCACTGGTGCTCAGTGTCCAGCCGCTGGAACGCGAGATCTGCGAAGTGCTCCAACCCGGGACCGCGACGCTGTCCTTCTTTCCGTACCGGCCGTCGAGTGCCGAGACCGAGGCCCGCCGCGCCGGGCAGCTGACCACGTTCGGCATGGAGTACGTCCCGCGGATCTCCCGCGCACAGTCGATGGATGCTCTCAGCTCCCAGGCTCTTGTTGCTGGCTACCGCGCCGCAATCGTGGCGGCGAGCCGCTTGCGGCAGTTCCTACCGTTGAACATGACCGCGGCTGGCACGGTGCCTCCGGCGCAGGTGCTGGTCCTGGGCGCCGGCGTCGCCGGCCTGCAGGCCATCGCGACCTGCAAGCGCCTCGGCGCTGTGGTCAAGGGCTACGACGTGCGCGCGGCCGCGGCGGAGGAGATCCGCTCGATGGGTGCGATCGCCATCGACCTGGGCCTTCCCAGCCTGGAAGGCGCAGGCGGATACGCGCGGGAGATGACTGAGGAGCGCGCCGCCCGGCAGCGTGAGCTGCTGGCCCCGCATGTGGCCGCTGCCGATGCCTTGATCACGACGGCCGCCGTACCCGGTCGGCAGGCACCGCTGCTGGTGACCGCCGACATGGTCGCTGCCATGAAGCCGGGGTCCGTCGTCGTCGATCTCGCCGCCGACTCTGGCGGCAACGTCCAAGGCGCGGTACCGGGTGAGGTCGCACAGGTTCCCTGCGCGTCGGACATCGGCAGCGTGCTCTTGTGGGGTGGCGCCAACGTCGCCAGCCAGATGCCGGCTCCGGCCAGCCGGCTCTACGCCTCCAACGTGGTCCACGTGATCATGCTGATGACCCGCGACGAGGCCTTCGCGCCGGACTTCGACGATGAGATCGTGTCCAGCATGTGCGTGACCCACGCCGGGAAGGTGCTTCAGCAATGAAGGTCTTGTGGATCAGGAGTGATACAGCGTGAGTGAGCCGCTCATCTGGCTGACCTTCTTCGTGCTGGCGGCGTTCGTCGGCGTGGAAGTGATCTCGAAGGTGTCATCCACGCTGCACACACCGTTGATGTCGGGTGCCAACGCAATTCATGGCGTGATCTTGGTGGGCGCCATGTTGGTCGCCGGTACCGCGGACTCGACCGGAGCGCTGATCGCGGCCCTACTGGCGGTGGTGCTGGCGTCGATCAACATGGTCGGCGGTTTCGTGGTGACCGACCGGATGCTGATGATGTTCTCGAACCGGCGCCGCGCAGTGGACAAGCCCAGACGTGCGGAGCTGGAACGGTGATCCCAGTCTGGGCGCAGCTGGCCTACCTGCTGGCGGCCGTCTGCTTCATCGTGGCGTTGAAGGGGTTGTCCTCGCCACGGACGGCCCGTCGGGGGAACCTGATCGGCGCCGCCGGGGCGCTCATCGCGTGCATCACCGTGGCGATCAGCTCCGACCTCGATCATCTGTTGGCCATTCTGGCTGCGGTGGCCATCGGGTCCGCCGCCGGCACCATCGGGGCCTACCGGGTGCAGATGACCCAGATGCCGCAGATGGTCGCGCTCTTCAACGGCGTGGGCGGCGGCGCCGCGGCCATCGTCGCCCTCCTGGAACTCGGCCAGCTGAGCGAGCAGCCGGGCGCCGGAGGGATCGTCGAGCTCATCGCCGCTGCCTTCACGGTCCTCGTGGGTTCGATCAGCTTCGCCGGCTCGATCATCACGTTCCTGAAACTTCAGGAGCTGATGACCACGCGACCCATCACCTTCGGAGGCTATCCGATCTTGTACGGTCTCGGGTTGCTCGCAGCGATCGGCTTGGGCGTACTGGTCGTTGCCTTCCCGTCGACCTTGCTGGGCGTCGGGCTCGCGGCGATTGGCGCCGTACTCGGTGTCTTGCTCGTGCTCCCGGTCGGCGGCGCGGACGTACCGATCGTCATCTCGCTGCTCAACGCGTTCACCGGCTTGACCGTCGCGGCCAGCGGCTATCTGCTGCAGAACACGTTGCTGCTCGTGGCCGGCACTCTGGTCGGGGCAGCGGGCACCCTGCTGACCCTGCTGATGGCGAACGCCATGGGCCGGTCAGTGTTCAGCACCCTCTTCGGGGCGCTGCGCGGTGGTTCCACACTCGGCGCGATCACGGTCAGCGACCGGCCGGTGCGCTCCACCACGCCGGCCGACGCGGCGATCTTGCTGGCCTACGCCGAGCGGGTGATCATCGTGCCCGGCTACGGCCTCGCGGTGGCGCAGGCGCAACACACGCTGCGACAGCTGGTCGACGTGTTGCTCGAGCGCGGCACCAAGGTCGACTACGCGATCCATCCCGTGGCTGGCCGGATGCCCGGGCACATGAACGTGCTGCTGGCCGAGGCCCAGGTGCCGTACGAGCAACTCAAGGAGATGGACGACATCAACCCGGAGTTCAAGCAGGCGGACGTGGTGCTGGTGGTGGGCGCCAACGACGTGGTCAATCCGGCCGCAGAGACAACCCCCGGTGCGCCGATCTACGGGATGCCGATCCTGCACGCCAACCAGGCTCGCCAGGTGATCTTCCTCAAGCGGTCCATGCGACCCGGCTTCGCCGGAATCGAGAACGAGTTGCTCTACGAGCCGACGACCACGTTGCTCTTCGGCGACGCCAAGGACACCATGTCCAAACTGTTGAGCGAGGTCAAGGCCGTGTAGCGAGCCAGTCGGCGAAGGTGCGACCGCCGGTCACGACGTCGGCACCCGGCAGGTTGGTCCGGGCGGCGAACGAGGTCAGCGTGCCACCCACGGCCGGCAGGCTGATCAGACGCGGAATCCGCCGGCCTTCGTGCTCGCACACCAGCCGTACGGCCTCCGGCACGGTGATCACCTCCGGCCCGGCCAGGTCGGTCGCGCGTCGGTAGCCGTAGGGCACCGGGCCGAGGGTGATGCCGGCCAGCTGCTGTGCAAGCCAGCTTCGATCGCACGGCTGCGATGCGGCGTTCGGCGGCGCGAACGCCACCGGCCAGCGGGCGGCTCCTGCCAGCGCGGCAATGAGAGTGTGGAACTGCGTCGCCCGAGCCACGGTGACCGGCAGCCCGCTTTTGCGGAGCACGATCTCGGCTGCGTGCTTCGCTCGGTAATACGGGTACGGATTGATGTCGCATCCCACAATCGAGACGTAGATCACGTGCGGGCGGCGGCCGGCGTCCCCGACAACCCGAACCAACCGCCGGGTGCCGTCCAGATCAACCCGGCGGAAGTGCAGGCTTCTCGCCGCATGCACGATGACGTCGGCGTCGGCCAGCATCTCGGCGACCCCTTGGCCGGTGGCCAGATCGAAGCCGGTGCGCCGGCTGGCCGGCACGACCTCGGCGCCTCCCGATCTCAACTCGGTGACGAGCTCGGAGCCCAATCCGCCGTTGCCTCCGATCACCACCACGGCCATCGCCTCAGCCTATGAGCCTGCATAGGGTGAGCTGCGTGCGGATAGCCACCTGGAACGTCAACTCCATCGGCGCTCGGTTGCCTCGGCTGCTGGACTGGCTGGAGCAGACCGCGCCGGAGGCGGCGGCCTTGCAGGAGACGAAATGCGCCGACACCGCCTTCCCCTACGCGGAGTTGGAGCGTCTCGGCTATTCGGCGATGCACGTCGGCGAGGGCCGCTGGAACGGCGTGGCGATCGTGGCCAAGGGTGGACTGACGCCGCTCAGCGGCGCATTGCCCGGGCTGAGCGAGGCCCGCTACGCCAGTGCGCTCTGCCACCCGCTCGGCGGCGGCCGCCCGCTGCAGGTGATCAGCGTCTACGTGCCCAACGGCCGCGCCATCGACGACGCGCAATACCCGTACAAGCTCGAATGGCTGGCCGCCCTGCGGCATGCCTTGGACGACTCCGATCCCGCTGACCCCTTGGTGATCATGGGCGACTTCAACGTCGCGCTGACCGACGAGGACGTCTGGGACATCCGGGCGTTCCGGGGCTCGACCCATGTCACCGAGCCGGAGCGTGCAGGGGTCAAGGCGCTCCTGGACTGGGGACTGACCGACGTACGAGCCCGGCCCGGCAAGAACGATCGACCCTTCACCTACTGGGACTACCGGGCGGGCATGTTCCCCAAGGACATGGGCATGCGCATCGACTACGTGCTGGCCAGCCGACCGGTGACCGTCGTCGACGCGTACGTCGACCGCGAGGCCCGCAAGGGCAAGCTCCCCTCCGATCACGCACCGATCGTGCTGGACATCCAGCTCTAGCGGGAGTGGACGCCGCCGCGACCATGATCAACAATCCGTGCGCAGCGCTCGTGCAGAGCTTAAGGTGGTAAGGGTGTCGACGATGACCGATTCCGTGCACCCGCTCGCCGAGATTCCCGAGTCCATGCAGGCCGTCATCTGTCATGGACCCGGCGACTACCAGCTGGAGGAAGTGGCCGTGCCGAGGCCCGGGGCGGGGGAAGTCCTGGTCAAAGTGGAGGCGGTCGGGATCTGCGCCAGCGACCTCAAGTGCTATCACGGGGCGGCCAAGTTCTGGGGGGACGAGAGTCGCCCGCCCTATGCCGAAACTGAGGTCATCCCCGGTCATGAATTTGTCGGGACGGTCGTCAAGCTTGACGAGGCGGCCGCCGCGCATTGGGCCATCTCCGTCGGTGACCGCGTGGTCAGCGAACAGATCGTGCCGTGTTGGACATGTCGGTACTGCCGCGAAGGCCACTACTGGATGTGCGGGCCGCACGACATCTACGGTTTCAAGCGCCGTACACCCGGCGCCATGGCGGAATACATGATCTATTCCAGGGACGCCCTGGTGCACCGGGTCTCTGCCGACCTGGCTCCGGCTCACGCCGCCTTCGCGGAGCCCCTGTCGTGTGCCTTACACGCCGTGGAGCGGGCCGGCATCACGTTCGACGACGTCGTGGTGGTGGCTGGCTGCGGCCCGATCGGCCTTGGCATGATCGCAGGGTCGACGGCCAAGAATCCTCGACTGGTTGTGGCGCTGGATCTGGCGAAGGACAAGCTGGCCGTGGCCGAGGCTTGCGGCGCCGACGTCACAATCGACATCGGTGCTGAGGATCCGGTTTCTCGGGTCAAAGAGCTGACGAATGGCTTCGGCGCGGATGTCTATCTCGAAGGAACGGGCCATCCCGCCGCGGTCAAGCAGGGGCTCAATCTGCTCCGCAAACTCGGCACGTACGTCGAGTACAGCGTCTTCGGCAGTGACGTCACGGTGGACTGGTCGATCATCAGCGACGACAAGGAGCTCGACGTCCGGGGCGCCCATCTCGGCCCCTACTGCTGGCCCGCCGCCATTCGGATGCTCGAATCCGGTCGTCTGCCGATGGACCGGATCTGCACCCACCAACTGCCCCTCGCGGACTTCCAGCATGGTCTCGACCTCGTGGCCAGCGGTCAAGAGTCGATCAAGGTCACGCTGGTTCCGTGAACCGCGGACCGGACCGGCGGTTTGGTGACGCGCTTCGGCGGTACGGCACAATCGGGGAGTGATCGAGTACCGGACGCCCGCGGAGATCGAGGAGATGCGGCCCGCGGGGCGGTTCGTGGCCGAGGTGTTGACCGCGCTGAAGGCATACGTGGACGTGGGGGTCAACCTGCTCGAGCTGGACGAGCTCGCTCACCGGATGATCAAAGATCGCGGCGCGGAATCCTGCTACATCGACTACCACCCGTCGTTCGGCGCCAGCCCCTTCGGGAAGGTGCTGTGTACGTCGGTGAACGACGCCGTGCTGCACGGCCTGCCGCACGATTACGTCATCGCCGACGGTGACCTCGTGAGCCTGGATTTCGCCGCCAGTGTCGACGGCTGGGTCGCCGACTCGGCGGTCAGCGTGATCGCCGGCTTGCCCCGCGAGCAAGATCAGCGACTGATCGCCACCACCGAGTCCGCGCTCAGCGCCGGCATCGAGGCAGCCCAGCCGGGCCACAAGATCGGTGATATTTCGTTCGCCATCGCGCGAGTCGCCACTCAGGCCGGTTACAAAATCAACACCGAATTCGGCGGCCACGGGGTTGGCCGCACGATGCACGGCGACCCGCATGTGCCCAACAACGGACGCCGCGGCCGTGGACTGCCGCTCCGCCCCGGCCTGGTGATCGCGATCGAACCCTGGTTCCTCGAGGGCACCGACAAGATCTACACCGACGCGGACGGGTGGACGCTGCGCAGCCGGGACGGATCGCGTGGCGCCCATTCGGAGCACACCATCGCCATCACCGAGAGCGGTCCGCTGGTCCTGACCAGGCGGAACTAGGTATACACGATGACCTTGTCGCCGACCGCGACCTGGTTGTACAGCGACGTGATCGCACTCAGGTTACGGACGTTCACACAACCGTGCGAGGCACCCGCATAGCCCCGCGCGGCAAAGTCGGCCGAGTAGTGCACGGCCTGCCCGCCGCTGAAGAACATCGCGTACGGCATGGGCGTGTGGTAGATCGTCGACACGTGATTCGGTGACTTCCAGCCGATCGAGAACGCGCCCTCCCTGGTCGGCGTCTCGTACGAGCCGAATCGCACGTCCATCCGGATCTGGGGCTTCCCGTCGATCACCCAGACGAGGCTGTTGGTCCGCTTGCTGATGCACAGAGCGCGCCCTGTCAGGCATCGGGCATCCAGACCCGTCTCCTTCGGTTTGGCCAGGACGTTCGTCAGCTCGGCCGACGTCGGGGTGTGGGTCATGCCGAGAAGGCGATCCCAGGTCCGCTGATCAACCTCTCCGGTGACGGGAAGTCCCCGGCGGCGCTGGAAGCCCTCGACGGACGTCACGGTCTCCCGGCCGTAAGAACCGGTGACCTTGCCCTCGTACCAGCCGATCTGGCGCAGTCGCGCCTGAAGATCCCGCACCCGATCCCCCGAGGATCCGAGCTTCATGAGTGCCGGTCCAGGGGTCAGCTTGTTGTTGAGTTCCTCCGCGGTCGGCTTGCGGGTCATCTTCACCAAGGTCGCCCAGGTGGCCGAATCGACAGCTCCAGTTTCGCGGAGCTTGCGCTTGGCCTGGAAGCCCCGTACTGCCTCGACCGTGGTCTGCCCGTAGTTGCCGGTGATGTCGCCGGAGAACCAGGCCAGTTGGTGCAGCCGGTGCTGGAGCTCGCGCACCTTCATGCCGGTGTCACCCTTCGACATCAGCGCCGAGGGGCCTGCCGTTTCGGTTTTGTTGGCCGGCTTGTCAGTCGGCTTCGGCGCCGGCTTGCCTGTCGGCTCCGGGCTCGTCGCGGGCTTCTGACTTGGTGCCGGGCTGGTGCTCGCGGTTGGTTCGGTCGTGGTAGCGGTCGACGGCTCGGCCGTTACCCCGATGAGGTCGACCGGCTCGCAGGCCGTCATGGCGAGCACAACGCTGGCCAGCAGCGCCATAAGCGCCATCGGCCTGGTCGTATGCACGGCTCGTCTCCTCGGCATCATCGGTCTCCCCGAGGCTAATGCCGCCCGCCGATGATTCCCCAGCCCTGGGACGGCCGCGATCCAAAGAGTTATGCGAAGCCTCGCCCAAGCGTCACGAATTGGTAAAGGCCTCGGCGGCCCCGACAGTCCATGCCTGAACTCGGTTGGCGATCGGTATCGATTCGAGTGCGCCGGCCGGGGTGACGGCGTAGAGCTCGGGATAGCGGCCCAAGAGAGCCAGTGCCTCGAGGACTCCATTCCGCACTCGATCGGCCGCCTCGTGCTCACCGTACGCCTGCAGCCCCAGCCAGCCGATCCAGTTGTCGAACGGCCAGATCCCGCCCCGGTGGTAGGCAGAGCTGGAGAATGCCGGGTGTTCGGCCGACAGCGTGCGCAGTCCGTACGCAGTCAAGATGTCGGGCTGGCGCAACCGGGCAGCAGCGGCGGCGGCCGCATCCTCGTCAAGTGCGCCGGCCCATAGGAGCCAGCCCAGCTGAGAACCGGCGCCGATGACCTGCCGATCATCGCCGTCGATCGCCATGACGTTCGGGGTGAATGTCGCACTGATCTGGGCGCGCAATGCCTCCAGCCGCTGCTGCCAGTGCGCGGCCCGAGCTGGCTCCAAAGTGCCGAGCGCCCGCAGAGCAGCCACGGCGACGGCTTGTGAATCGGCGTCAGCCAACGGGGGTGGCGGGACTGTTCGACGCTCGGTCACGATGCCGTGGCCGTGGCGGTCGTGATCGAGATCGGCTGCGTCGCGCCACCCGTGCTGCGTCAGCCCACCGCGATGCTCCCGCGGACCGCAGCGGACGAATCCCCGCCCGGCGTCCAGGGCGGACTCCAGCCATCGGGCCGCAGAGTCCCGGTTCGCCGACAGCTCCCCTTGCAGCGCGGCATCCCCGGTGGCCGCCAGCACGACCAGGAACCACGAGGTGGCGTCCGACGTGCCGTAGTAGCGGATGCCGCCGTCGCGGCTCGGCCATCCGGCCTCCACCAGCCATTCGGGCGCCACCGGGCGGTACTCGTGGATGATCTTGCCCGGCCGCTCATCGATCTCCGGATCATCGGAAGTTCCTTGCCGGGCGGCCAGGCCGCGCAGCGACGCGGCAGCGATCTCGGGTCGGCGCTGCAGCATCTGCAGCGCGAAGATCAAGGAGTCGCGCCCGAAGAGTGCGTGGAAGCGGCCCGGATCCCCCTCCTCGACCGACTCCATGGACGCATAGGCCCAGCCCTCCGGTGAAAGCAGGGCGTCAATCACGTCCTCGGTCGGCGCCAGCGAGACGCCGGTCACCCTCACTCGGCCTGGGATTCGTCGATCACTCCCTCCGACTTTGCTTGGACCACGAGTGCTCGTACGTTCTCGATCCGTCCACAGTCGGCGTCGATCAGGGCGTTGCGCTCAGTGGCGAACGCTTCTCCCAGTCTCGCGCGGGCTGCCTCCGACACCTCGCTGCGCGCCGGGTTGAGGATGGTCAGCTCCTCCTCGGCCAGATGGTGGTTCACCAGGCGGGAAAGCTCCTCGACGGCATCGTCGAAGGCCTGTGTGTCGGTGCCATTGAGCTCGAGGACGGCGAGCAGCGCCTCGTTTCCTTCGGCGTGCTCCTCTTCGCCGTGGTGTTTCTCGTGGTCCTCAATCGCCCGCTCGGTGCGGAAGCCGGGATAGACGTGCTTCTCTTCGGCCTCGGCGTGCGCTACGTGCAGCGCCGAAAAGGCCCGCCGTACGGAGTCTCGGTCCGAGCTGCTGTCCCGCAGCTGGCGGAGCAGGGTCTCGAACCGGCGATGATCATCGAGGATGAGTTCGATCACATCACCGGCGGTCGGCCGACCAAGATCAAGAGAAGTGGCTGTCACGGCTCCACGTTATCGGTGGCCTCCGGCTTGCGGGCCAGGAAACCGAAGACCGTGACTGCGGAGAACGCGTAGCCAGCTTCCACCGCCGCGAGCAATGACTGCCGTGCTTGATCGCCCTGCTCGCGACTGATGGCGCCGGTGCTGAGGGCCTTGTCGATGCTGATGTCAACGAGCGACTGGCCCATCACCGCGTGCGGCAGCACGAGGGCCGACGCACCGATGTCGGGGTCGAGGACCAGACCCGCAGTCAGGACCTGGCGGGGGATGAGGCGTGCGGCTCGCGGATTGGGCGTCTCGCGCAGGAACGCATCCAACACTGCCGCTTCGACCTCCGGGTCCACATCGGAGGTCACCCGGCTGGCGTGGTCGGAGTCCAGCAAGACGGCTCGACCGCCGGCTCGCAGCACCCGGGCAAAGTCGTTGATCGCAGCCTGCGCGTCGTCCAGGTGCTGCAACACCCGCTCGCACCAGATCAGGTCGACGCTGTAGTCGTCGAAGGGCAGAGCATCGGCGAAGCCGTCGACGAAACTGGCCGTCGACCCTGTTTCCTTCGCGCGAGCATCGGCAATCGCCCGAAGCATGGGATTTGGCTCGACTCCGGTGACGCTGCCGCCCGGGACGACCAAGCCAGCCAGCTCCCGAGCCATCGTGCCGCTCCCGCTGCCGACATCGATCACGCGCTCGCCTGGCTGAGGCTGCGCCAGGCCGAGTGCCCAATCTCGCAGGCGCCGGATCGACGGGGCAGCGTCCTGCATGTCCAGCAGCGTCAGCATCTTCCTTACCGACGCGTCATCCTGAGCCGAAACCCGGAACCCTTTGGCCAAGAATTGCAGCCCTGGGTTCGGCGCCGCCTCGACCGAGTCGGTCATCGCGGCCACCCGGCTGCCGGCACCCTGACGTCGGTGGCCAGGACCTGGCCGGTGCGGCCTTTCCCCTCCATCGCGTCCGGCCACTTCGCGCCGACGACGAACAGGGTGCGACCATTCGGGCCGCCGAGCATGCACGCGAAGCAGCCGCGGTCGGCCTCGATGGTCTCGAGGACCTCGCCGCCTTGGGCTACTCGGACACAATGCTGGCCCGGCACACTGGCATACCAGACGGCGTTCTCGGCATCCATGCAGATGCCATCCGGCGCGGCGTTCTCGCCGAGTGTCGCCCACACCTGCCCGCCGGCCAGGCTGCCATCCGCCTGGATCTGGTATCCGGTGAGCGTGCCCGCGTACGACTCGGCGACGACAAGCGTCCGATTGTCCTGTGACACCGCCATCCCGTTGGGAAAGGCCAGCCCCTCGGCAACCTGCCGGACCGAGCCGTCGAGTCTGACCAGGGCCACCAGCCCGGGGGCGAACTCACCGGCTGGAAAATCGAAGCCAATGTTGTTGACGTAGATGTTGCCGCGACCGTCGACGACGATGTCGTTCCACGGCTTGGTCGACAGCTCGCTGAGGTCGGCGTGGACGACCAACTCACCATTCGCCTCACGGCGCATCAGCTGGCTCCCGGACACAACGAGCAGGCGACCGTCGGGAAGCCGGTCGATGCAGAACGGTATCGAGCTGACC
>DATFOP010000318.1:0-6873 GCA_035265505.1 Propionibacteriaceae bacterium
GCGGAGCACCGCACCGAATGGTGTCTTGCACGCCGATGTGTGCTCAGCCTGCCACCCGTTCTACACGGGCAAGCAGAAGATCCTTGACACCGGCGGACGCGTGGCTCGCTTCGAGAAGCGGTACGCCGCGAAGAAGGCCACGAAGTCCAAGTAGCGACCGAAACGCCGGGGGGCAGGAGCAGATCCTGCCCTACCCGGCGTTTTGCTTGCTCTGGTTGAGCCCGAGGCGCAGTGGGAGGAGGAGTCCATCATGTTCGAAGCTGCCGACCATCTACGGTCAGAGTTCGCCGAGCTGGAGGCTTCGCTCGCCGACCCGACGGTGCACTCCGACCTCGTCAGAGCTCGAAAGATCGGTCGCCGCTACGCCGAGTTGTCACCCCTGATCTCCGCGCTCGACGAGCACGGGCGACTTAGCGAGGATTTGGCTGCAGCACGGGAGCTGGCCGCCGACGACCAAGGCTTTGCGGCAGAGGCAGCAGAGCTTGAGGAACGACTAGAACCCGTCACTGAACGGCTGACCAAGCTGCTCGCTCCGCGCGATCCCAACGACTCCGCCGATGCACTGGTGGAGATCAAGTCCGGAGAAGGCGGTGAAGAGTCCGCGCTGTTCGCTGCAGACCTGTTGAAGATGTACAGCCGCTACGCCGAATCTCGAGGGTGGAAGGTCGAGGTGCTCGATGCTCAGGAGACCGACCTAGGCGGCTACAAGTCCGTCACTGTGGCAATCAAGGCGCCGAGCGCGGGCGAGCCTGACGCGATGCCTTACGGAGTGCTGAAGTTCGAAGGTGGTGTGCACAGAGTCCAGCGCGTGCCGGTAACTGAGTCGCAGGGCCGCGTCCACACGTCAGCCGCTGGCGTCCTGGTCATGCCCGAGGTCGAAGAGACCGAGGTCGAGATCAGTGATGATGATCTTCGTATCGATGTCTACCGCTCGTCGGGTCCTGGCGGTCAGGGGGTCAACACGACCGACTCCGCGGTCCGCATCACCCACCTTCCCACCGGCATCGTGGTGTCCTGCCAGAACGAGCGATCACAGCTGCAAAACCGGGAGCAGGCGATGCGGATGCTCCGGGCTCGGCTGACCGCCGCGGCCGAGGAAGAGGCTGCCAGCGCCGCCTCGGTGGCGCGTCGCAGCCAGGTCCGTACGGTCGATCGCTCGGAACGCATCCGCACGTACAACTTCCCGGAGAACCGCATCTCCGACCACCGGATCGGTTTCAAGGCCTACAACCTTGATCAAGTGCTGAACGGCGACCTCCAGGCCGTGATTACCGCCTTGCAGGAGGCGGACACGCAGCTGCGGCTCTCCCAGGTCGGCGACCCGGCCCGGTGAGCCAGCCGGTCCGGCTGCTGCTGAGCCAGGCAACGGACCGGCTGCGCGAGGCCGGAGTTCCGTCGCCGGCTCAGGACGCCCGAGTCCTGCTCTCGTTCGTATCTGGGGTCGAACTCGTCCGGTTGCCCCTGCTGGACGAGCTCGACGATGATCACGTCCGACGGTTCCGAAAGTTGATCATGAAGCGCGCCGAACGTGTCCCCGTTCAACATCTGACGGGCCGGGCTCATTTCCGCCGCATCGACGTCGAGGTCGGCCCGGGAGTGTTCGTACCTCGTCCCGAGACCGAGGTCATGACCGGATGGGCGATCGACCACGTGAGGTCGCTCGCGACTGGGCCGCACCGGCCGTCGGTGGTGGAACTGTGCACCGGCTCCGGGGTGATCGCCAAAGCGATCGCGAGCGAGGTGACCCGGGTGGACATCCACGCGGTCGAGGTCTCGGAGGAAGCAGCCGCCTACGCACGGCGAAACCTCGCTGACACTCTGGTCGAACTCCATGTCGGCGATATGGCGACGGCACTGGCCGACCTGGATGGCGCCGTCGATGTGGTGATCGCCAATCCGCCGTACATTCCGCTGGACGCTTATGAGTCGGTGGCGCCGGAGGCGCGGGATCACGATCCGACGTTGGCGCTTTTCTCCGGTGCCGACGGGTTGGCCGCGATTCGCACGGTCGTTTCGGTGGCCACCCGCCTGCTTCGACCGGCCGGCCTGCTCTGCTGTGAGCACGCCGATGTTCAAGGGGACTCCGCCCCGGCCGTCGCCATTGCCTGCGGTGCGTTCACCGCCGTACGGGATCATCGCGATCTCCCTGGCCGACCTCGCTTCTTCACCGCAGTCCGGCGCTCATGACTGGCAGGATGGCGGCGTGACATTCCGGGTCTTCGACTGCACGTCCGATGACCCCGAACAGCGCGCCGCGGCCGTCGACGAGGCGGGAGCCGCCATCGAGCGCGGCGAATGCATCGTTCTGCCGACCGATACGGTATACGGCATCGGCGCCGACGCTTTCGACGCGAACGCTGTGCAGCGGCTGCTGGACGCTAAGGGACGTGGACGCGAGATGCCACCGCCGGTGCTCATCGGCGACTCGTCGTTGATTCGAGCACTGGCCGCGGAGGTCCCCGAGCGCGCCAATGACCTGATCGCTCGATATTGGCCCGGACCGCTGACGATCATCTGCCGGATGCAGCCAAGCCTGCGAATGGATCTTGGCGACACCGAGGGGACGATCGCCTTGCGGGTGCCCGACCATGCGCTGACTCGAGAGATCCTCCGCCGAACCGGTCCGCTCGCGGTCAGCAGCGCAAATCTCACCGGGCGGCCCGCTGCGGTCACCTGCGAGCAGGCGGTGGAGCAACTCGGCGAGTCGGTCGCCATCTATATCGATGCGGGACCGTCGGGCGGTACGGGATCGGCGCCGTCGACCATTGTCGACTTCACCCGTCACGAGTTCGGTGAGGTTCTGCGCCGGGGTGCGCTGAGTACTGAGGTTCTGCGCGATACGCTGCCTGACCTGCTGGATCCAGCGCATGCCGGTGAGAATGACTCAGGCCTCACCGATCCGGATGAGTACACCGGATCCGACCCAGTAGGTCGACGGGCTCACGATGGGGGAGACGAGGCCTGAGTGCGCGAATACCTCTTGGTGTTGGGCATTGCCGCGGCCGTCACGTTTCTCACCAGTGGGTTGTGCCGGAAGCTGGCGCTGCGTAGCGGCGCGATGGCACGCGTCCGCGACCGCGATGTCCACACGATCGAGATGCCGTACTTCGGCGGAATCGCCATGCTGCTCGGCGTCGCGGCCGCGATTCTGCTCGCCTGGCAGCTGCCGTTCCTCGGTCGACTGCAGACGGTGCAACAAGACTCTCGCGCCGTGCTCGTCGCGGCCGTGGTGATATGCCTGGTGGGGGTGCTCGACGACATCTTCGAATTGCCTCCGCTGGCGAAGTTTGCGGGCCAAGTTCTGGCGGCGGGGATCGCCGTTGCGCTGGGTGTCAAGATGCTGTGGATTCCGTTGCCCGGTCAGACGGTTTCCCTGGACGGGCCTGCCTCCGTCGCGATCACGGTCTTCTTCATCGTGCTGTGTTCCAACGCGGTCAACTTCGTCGACGGCCTAGACGGTCTCGCCACCGGCGTGGTGTGTATCGGTGCCCTTGCTTTCTTCGCATACTCCTATTTGCTCACCGTCACCCAGGACCTCACCAGGGCGACAACCTCGAGCTTGATCACCGTGGCGATCGCGGGAGCCTGTCTCGGCTTCCTGCCCCACAACTTCTTCCCCGCTCGGATGTTCATGGGTGACTCGGGGGCCATGTTGCTCGGCCTGCTGCTGGCCACCTCCACTATCAGCCTCACGGGCCAGATCGACACCTCCGCATTGGAAGGGGGTCGAGGTGGTCTCGTCCCAACGGTGCTTCCTCTCGTTCTGCCGTTGGCGATCTTGGCGCTGCCGTTCTTGGACCTCGTGCTCGCCTTCATCCGCCGGACCTACGCCGGTCGATGGTGGTTCGTCGCCGACAAACAGCATCTGCATCACCGGTTGCTAGAACGTGGTCACAGCCAGCGGCGGGCGGTGATGTTGATGTACATCTGGTCTGCGTTGGTCTCTTTCGGCGTGATCGTCCTCGGCCTGGTGCGCGGTGATCGCCAGTGGACCGTGGTCGCGGCCGTCGCAGCGATCGCAATGGTGCTGCTGCTCTTCACCCTTGGCCGCCCGGTCCCCAGCCGGCATCGAATCAAGCGCGGCGCGTCCTTGTAGTCCTGCTCGCGCTCGCTCGCGGCCGTCTAATCCTGCTCGCGCTCGCTCGCGGCCTAAGGCTGCTGTCTTCCTCGCTCGACTCGCACGCTTTTGCGCGCTCGCTCGGTCCCCAAACAGCAGCGGCCGGGAGCTTACCGACGCTCGCAGGGAGGCTGTCTTCCTCCCTCGTCTCGCACGCTTGGCGCGCTCGCTCGGTCGTCCAGACAGCAGCGGCGGCGAGCTGACCGACGCTCGCAGGGCGTTCGCCAGGAGGCGCCGGAATCCGAATCCGGGGCGGGCCGGAGTGGGCGCCCTGTGTTAGGTTCGGGCAACCCGCGCGACGTCCGCGACGCGACCAGGCTCCAACCCGATCATGACAAGGACTGCTCAACTTCGATGACCGCACCGGAGCGCAGCGCGAGCCGCAAGGAAGGTCCGAGCATCCATGTCGTGCGGGCCCGCAAGCTGCTCGCCGGCGGTGCTGTCGGCGGCCTGGCCACCACCGCGATCTGCCTGATCATCTTCGGCATCGTCGGCGGTTACAGCGGTCTGATCTCGGCAGCTCTGGCGGCGGCCATGGTGCTCTTCTTCTACGGGGTCGGTCAATACGTGATGGTGCTGTTCGCCGATGCCGGAGCACGGACCCTGCTCACCGTCTCGATGAGCAGCTACACCGCTCGGGTCGTCATCCTCGGCTTGATCCTGGTGCTCTACAACCGGTATCGCGAGGCCTGGCCCGCTCTGCAGCCGATGGCGATCTTCATCACCACAATCGCGGTCGTAGCCGGCTGGCTCGTAGTCGAGGTTTTTGTCTTTTCTCGCTTGAGAATCGGCGTCTACGACACCGAGTACGTGGCCCCGGTGGCGACGGAATCCGATCAGTGACCGTCGCCACAATGACTGCTAGCGTGTGTCTCGCCATGAAGGAACACGGTGACCCGACGCAGGATCAGCCGCGATCGCAGTGGGGCGAAAACTCAGCCGGCATGAACCAGGGCATCCGCGTGCTCTCTTACCTCATTGGCGGAGTCGTTCTCTACGGGTTTCTCGGCTGGGTCGGGGATCGCTACTTGCACACCACATTTCTGCTGCCGGTGGGCATCGTCGGCGGAGCCGCCCTGGCGATCTATGTGATCATCCGGCGTTTCGGCCAGGTTGACAGCACCACCATCGATGAGCTGGCCGCGTTGCGACGGCAGCGAGCCGCCGGGCGTGGCGCCCAGGCCCGATCGGCAGCTGCGCACCGAGACCAAGCGTCGCCGACATCCGGCACGAGGACGGAGGGGGAGCGTTGAGTCGCCTGTTCAGCCTGATGCCGTTGGAATTCGAGCCGCCCGGTGTGGAGAGCTTCGACCTGCCGCCGCTCTACGAGGGCGCACCCGAATGGCTGGACAAGTACGTCTTTATGGCCGTCGTCTCGGTGTTCGTGATCTTGGCGTTCTGGCTGATCATGGCGAGGAAGAACGCCATGGTGCCGACCAAGGGCCAGTTCATCGGTGAAACTGCGTACTTCTTCATTCGCAACTCCATCGCCCGGGACATGATCGGGCACGACTTCCGGCGGTACCTGCCCTTCTTGATCGCGATCTTCTCCTTTGTGCTGTTGAACAACCTTTGGGGGATCTTTCCGTTCCTGCTGCTACCGACGCCCTCCCACGTCGGCTGGCCCTACGGGCTGGCCCTCTTGGTGTGGTTGGTGTACAACGGCGTTGGCATCGCGAAGCACGGTCCATTCGGCTATCTCAAGCACGCGACGCTGCCAGCCGGGGTGCCGTGGTTCATGTGGCCGATCATCATCCCGCTGGAGTTCTTCTCCAACATCATCGTCCGGCCGATCACACTGTCCCTGCGGCTCTTCGCCAACATGTTCGCCGGCCACCTGCTCGTGCTGGTCTTCGTGCTCGGTGGGGAGTACCTGCTGCTGGAGAGCGCGTCCATCGTGAACAAGCTGGCCGGCGCGGTCGCCTGGATCTTCAGCATGGCGATCTTCGGTCTGGAAATCTTCGTGCAGTCCCTGCAGGCGTTCATCTTCACCGTCCTCACCGCCAACTACATCTCTTCGGCTGCCGCCGAGGAGCACTGACCTCTGTTCGTCCACCGACTTCTGCCCTCAGCGGAAACCCGAAAGGAAGCACTACATGACTGCAATGGAGCTCGTCGGATCTCTCGGTATCGTCGGCTACGGCCTGGGTGCCATCGGTCCGGGTATCGGCGTCGGCCTGATCTTCGCTTCGGTAATCCAGGGCACTGCCCGGCAGCCCGAGGCCCGAGGCGCGATGATGGGTACGGCCTGGATCGGGTTCGCCGTGACGGAGGCGCTGGCCATCATCGGCATCGCCCTGGCCTTCGTGTTCGGCTTCACCGGTCAGGCCTAGGGGGCGGTGATGCTCACCCTCCTCCCGCTGGCGACGGAAAATCCCCTGCTGCCGAAACCGATCGAAGTGATCTTGTCGATCGTCTTCGTGCTGTTGTTGACCTTGGTGATCTGGAAGATGGTCGTGCCTCGCTTCGAGGCCACCTACGCCGAGCGAACTGCAACCATCCAGGGCGGAATCGAGAAGGCTGAGAAAGCTCAAGAGGCGGCCGAGGCGGCGCTCCAGGAGTACCAGGCACAACTGGCCGAGGCCCGTACTGAGGCCGCCCGGATCCGGGAAGACGCGAAGACGCAGGGCGCCCAGATCCTGGCGGAGATGCGGGACCAGGCGCAGGCCGAGAGCGCGCGGATCCGGGCATCCGCCCAGACGCAGCTCGAGGCGGAACGCACTCAGGTCATGACCCAGCTGCGCAGCGAAATCGGT
>DATFOP010000319.1:0-4995 GCA_035265505.1 Propionibacteriaceae bacterium
CAGCGTGATCACCTGGATGATGACGGTGGCCCGGCGCCGGGCGGTGGACCGGGTGCGGTCGGTGTCCAGCGAGATGGCCCGCGACGAGCGGTACGCCGTGGCCGCCGAGCCCGAGATCGACGAGGTCTGGGACCGTGCCACTCAGAAGCAGGACATCGAGCGGGTGCGTCACGGCCTTCGGTCGCTGTCGGACGCGCAGAGTGAAGCGTTGACCCTCGCCTACTACCAGGACCTGACTCAGAGCCAGATCGCGACCCAACTGAACGTGCCTCTTGGCACGGTCAAGACCCGCATTAGAGACGCCATGAAACGTCTTGGCGAAGCGTTGGGAGGTGAGGCGTGAGCGAGATGCATGAGGACGCGGCCGCGTACGCCCTCACCTCCCTGGACGCCGCCGAGCTGGCGGAGTTCGAGGCCCATCTGGCCACCTGCGTGTTCTGCCAGCAGGAGGTCGCTGAATTCCGCAACACCGCCGCGGAGCTGTCCCTGCCGACTCAGGCGACTCCGCCGCCAAGATTGCGGCAGAACGTCCTCACGGTCATCCAGCAGGTGCCCCAGCTGCCGGCCGAGGATGACGACGACGAGCGACCCGTTACGCCGGCGACACTGATCCCCCGTACGACCACGGACACGCGGACCCGCCCGACCGGACCGCGCCGGGCCATGCCGGACTCGGAGATCCCCGATGAGCCGGATACGGGCCAGGTGGAAGAGCTGGAACTGCACAGGCAACGGCGCCGTAACCGGATCCTGCGCGGGCTGGTGGCCGCGATGTTGATCATCATGGTTGGCGCGGGCGGGATCACATACAGCGTGGTCCAGCAGCGCCAGGCCGAGGTCGCTGCCAAGGCCGCCTTCGAGGAGCAACTCCTCCGCGCCGAGGACGTCCGTGTCGTGGTGACGCCGACTCTGCAGGGTGGTGGCCGATGCACGTTCATCGTCTCGAGGAAGCTGAACCGAGCTTTGTACCTGGGCACGGGGATGCCCGATCCTGGGCAGGGGCGGCACTACCAGCTGTGGACGGCGACCGGAACTGTGTCGGAGAACGTCCCCGCGCTGGACAACGCGGTGCCGAACGTTCGTCCATGGCGGCAGTACTTCGGTGGCAACGTGGCCAATGCTGACCTCCTGGCGGTCAGCATCGAGTCAGAGGGCAGCACCCCGGTAGCTCCGACCCCCGACCAGATCATTGCAGTAGCTAAGCTTCCTCCGGCATAAGGAGGGGCGTATCGCGCGGGGGCCCGGACGGCGGGCGATGTCAGTGCCGAATGCCAGGCTGTCGATCTGAGCGGAAATATGCACACTTTGCGGAAAGACAAGCAGAGCTACAAGCGTCGCGCCTAGTCAGCGTACGTTTCAAGGCTACACGTCGCAGTACAGCTCGAACTCCCGTAATCCAGCGGCGGGATTGCCGTGCGCATGGTCGAGGATCGCTTGTAGCGTTCCGGTTCGGTAACGGTTCGGGAGTGACCCTAGCTGGCTTGAGACGCTTCCGTCTTGCATCGACCGGTTGGCATGTCATAAGACTGGCATGAGTGGTTCCGTCAGGGCAGCATTGGCGATGCCTAAGGTATTCGGTTTGCAGAAGTCGAGCACTCGAGTCAGCCGACCTTTCGACGGGACTACCTCGTCAGGGGTGAGTAGTCGGAGCGTGCTGTGACGCATCCCCGTGACAGACGCTCAGACCCAAGGGGTGTCGCGAGCGGCTGACCGGGCTGGGAGGCCAGGAGTTGGAGGCAGCGGACGGAGAGCGTCGAGAGCTTCATTCGATCTGAGTTTGTCGTGTCATGAACGCCTGGTCAGCAGCTCATCGCGGTGTGGCACGCCATCCAGTGCTGGCGTTTATGTTGGTCAGTCTCGGGGTGGGCTTCCTGGCGCCGGCGATCCCGCCTATAGCGAACTCCGAAATTCTGCCGTTCGGCCTACCGCTCCATGGGGTGGTTATGTCGTTGGGCGCTGGCCTCGCTGCGTTCCTGGTCACGGCCGCGTTGTCGGGGCGCGCTGGTGTCGCCGACCTCGGACGTCGCAGTATGCGCTGGCGGGTCGGGGTCCGCTGGTACCTGATCGCGCTGTTGAGCGTTCCGGTCGGGGCCACACTGATCTCGCTGGTGATATACGGCCCGCGTGCTCTGGCAACGCCGTCCGGTGGGTGGGCGCAGGCGCTTGCCGACGTCGCGGCTGTGTTTTTGTTACAGCTGGTGTTGTTCCAACTTGCCGAGGAGACCGGGTTCACCGGGTTCCTGCAGCATCACTGGCGATACCGGTACCACCCGTTGAAGCTCACGCTGTATGTGGCACTGATGTGGGCGCTATGGCACATGCCCGACCACTTCGCCGTGGAGGGCTGGGGACTCGAGCAGCTGATATCGGCACCCGTGGTTTTCGCAATCGAGCTGGTTTCGCTGTTCTTCGCCCGGGCCCTCTTTGTGTGGTTCTACAACAGGACCGGTAGCAGCGTGCTGCTGGTGGCGATCTTCCACGCCAGCTTCGATGCCGCAATCAACCAGCTCTACGACGTCGTGGTGCCCGGGCCTCCCACGGCAAGCTTCCTCATCTTCAGCGGCGTGATTGTTTTCTTCGCGGCGGCAGTGATCATCGCCACCAAGGGTCAGCTGGGGCGGCGGCCAGCGGCACGAACCGTGGAAGGCGACATAGCCGGCGAGCACACTGCTGATGGCGCTGCAGAAAGAAAGGATCCAAGACGATCGGATCAGCGGGACGCCTGAGATCGGTCGGCGGGGCAGTACTCAATTCGCCGGCCTGCGTCCTGGCTAACTTGCACGACCGCGTGGACGCTGCCGTTGCACATGTTCGGGTACCGAAACGAGGATTGTGGTCGGGAAGGGCGATCATGGCGAAGGATGCTGGCCACTTGGCAGGTGTGCTGAGATGGGCCGGCATGGCCCTGCTGGTTGCAGGCGTGCTGATGGTTGTGGCGACCGTGCTACATCCCAGCCGTGAAACAGCCACCACGATTGTTGCCACGGAGTCGAGGCCGGTCGCGGCGCATGTGGCTTACACGCTTTCGTGGTTGCTGGTGCTGCTCGGCCTTCCCGGCCTGTATGCGGCTCAGCGCGGCGAAATGGGACGGCTGGGATTGCGGTGACGGGGAACTTCGGTTTCCTCGCCCCGGTCCTGGCCAAGGAGTCACCCACCGTGCTCGACTCCATCAACCGGTACACCCCGGTCGTGGCAATCAATGGGTTGGCTGCGATCACGTTCATGGTCGGATTTGCCGTCTTCGGGATTGGCATGATCAGGACGGCGAGCCTGCCCCGTATGTTCGGCATCCTGGTCGCCGTCGGCGGTCCGGCTCATCTGTTGGGCTTCGGCATTGCGCAGTTCGTCTCACCAATCTTCTGGGTTATCGCCATCTTGGCAGTGTGAGTCTTGGCGCCGGCCTTGCCTGGCCTGGTTACCTGCTGTGGCGTGCACCCGTGGATTCCGATCAGCTAACTTCAGGCAACCAGACCCCTCCACGCCATTGAGAGATGAAGCCCGGCGACATGCAGAGCCCTTGCTACCTGCAGGGCACGCCCGTGCCGATAGTCGTCTCCGACATAGCAGCTGGGACGACTATCAGTACAACGGTGTGCACTTGCAGCCTGGTTGCGTAAGACCAGGGTTGTGGGCGAGTGGGGGCGTCCCATGCCGGTGCGGCAGCTGGGTGATGCGCTGATCGTTGATTTGGTTGGAAGTCGCCTCCGTGCCGGACTGCTGGCCGGGGCCCACCGCCGAGCGGTGGGCCGGTCCGGCGGCTAGAGGGTGGCTCGGGCTGGGGGTGGCGTCAGCTGGCGGTGGTGGCCATTTGGGGTGCGGCCACGGTGTGGGTGGTTCGGATGGCGAGGACTGTGCCGCAGGTGAAGATCCAGATGATGCCGGTGAGGAATCCCCATGCAGCTTCGGTGCCGAGCATGGTCCCGTTGACCAGCGCGGTCAGGCCTACGGTGAGTCCGGCCCAGGCGAGCCAGCGTGGCAGCACTCGGTTGACTAACCCGACCGCTGCGGAGGCGACTATGGCGACCCCGAGCGGCAGCATCCCGAGGGTGAAGACGGCGCTGCCGACTCCGTGTAGCGGCTCGTGTGCCGGGGAGGCGTGCGGCAAGTGGTTGGCGGTGTATTCGATGCCGACGTTGATCAGGTGTATCGAGACGGTAACGGCGGCGGCGGCGGAGATGACCGGTGACAGCCACGCCGTACGGTCGCCGGTGCCGCGGCTAAGTGTCGCGATCCCCGCGAAGAATCCGAGCAGCAGCACCCAACCGAGGAGCCAGAGGGTGTTGGTGACGCCGTCCGGTGCAGGAAGCGCTGGGGTTGCGAGCAGCAGAATCCCGGACACAACTCCGCAGGATCCGGCGAGTCGCACGGTTGGGTGCGGGTAGGTGGATGACAGGGACATGGTGTGACCTCCTGTGGTGAGTTAATGGACTCCTTCAGGCTGGGTTGGACAGGGGCCGCCGTCGTCAGGCCAGCGGCCGATTCGGCATACATCTGGAGGATGATTCCCGCCGCTCGCCGCCGAACTAGCATCGAATGGTGGGCATCGCCTGGGAGCGGGACCGCGTGGTGCGCGTCGTGGAGACGGTGGCGGTGCTGGCTTTGTGTGCGCTCACGGTAGGTGGCAACCTGGCCAGCGTCGAGGGTTTGTGGCGACGCGTGCTCGGCGTCGCCTTGGGCGCCGCGATGACGGTTCCGCTGTTGGCGCGACGGCGCACACCGTTGGCCGTGATGGCTGCGGTGGCGGCTGCCATTTGGTTGCAGTTCGCTCTGCTGGGACCGTCAGTCGGCGCGCTGGGTTCTTGGGTGGCCTACCTGGTGGCCACATATTCGGTTGGCGCCCATCCCGCTACCCGGCGGGCGGTGGTCGGCCTGGTGGTGTCAACGGTGCCGGCGGCTGGCCTGGCAGTCGTTCGGTTGCGCGCCGGCGCAGATGCCTCGGAGATGGTGCAGCCGGTCGTGGTACTGATTGCTGCCTGGGTGGCTGGTCGGATCTCG
>DATFOP010000320.1:0-5044 GCA_035265505.1 Propionibacteriaceae bacterium
AGACGACCGGCCAGGCTCGAAGGGAGGGATGACCATGGACGCGACCGCGACCAAGGACGTCATCGGCTTGACCGAGGAGGGGGCGGTCGACCCGGCGCTGTCGGGCACAAAGGCGGCAACACTGGCTGCGCTGGCCGCTCGGGGCTTTCCGGTGCCAGCCGGTTTCGTGGTTACGACGGCGGCGTGTGAGCGCATCCTCGCGACCGTCGACGATGCCGCCGCAGACCTTGCCAGCACCGAGTTCCCGGGCGATGTGTGGGCCGGAATCGTGTCTGGTCTGCGCCGGCTCGGGGCCGGTCCTGTCGCGGTACGGTCATCGGGAACGGCGGAGGATCTTCCTGATACGTCCTACGCCGGTCAGTACGAGACCGTGCTGGGTGTGCGCGGACCCGAGGAGGTCGCCGACGCCGTTCGGCGCTGTCTGGCCTCGGCCGGCTCTGCCCGCGTGCGCGCCTATTCCGGCTCTCGACGAGACACGATGGCCGTGCTGATCCAGCGTCTGGTTCCCGCCGACGCCGCCGGGGTTGCGTTCACCGCGAACCCGGTGACGGGCGACCGGGAGATCCTGGTGAGCGCGGTGCGGGGGGTGGGCGATCGCCTGGTGTCCGGCGAGGCCACACCCGACGAGTGGGTCGCGCGCGGCGAGGAGATCACTTGCCGACGCTCGATGGAGAACGCGCTTGACCCGGCCATGGTGGGCGACGTCGTGGCGTTGGCGCGACGAGTCGAGGAGGTAGCCGGCGGCCCGCAGGACCTGGAGTGGGCCATCAGTGGTGATGACTTGTTCTTGCTGCAGGCCCGCCCGATCACCGTCCTGCCCCAACCGCCGCAGATCCAGCCTCCCGCTCACGGCTATTGGACCAAGGACACCGGGCACTACCCAATGCCGCTCACTCCCTTCGGCGCGTCGGTCTACCTGCCGGCGATCGATCGCGCCGCCCCCGTGATGGGCGAGGAGTTGGGTCTCCTTTTCGAGGGATTTGAGCAGCGCTGTCTCGGCGGTGAGGTCTACGTGCATTTCATTCCGGTCGGAGGCAAGGAGCGGCCGCCGCCGCCTTCCTGGGTGATGTGGCTCGCAAGTCGGATCGTGCCGGCGCTGCGCAGGCGGGCCCGCGTGGCGGAGAAGGCGATCGCGACCGGGTTCTCGGAGCAGCTTCTCGACCGATGGGAGACGGAGTGGCGTGAGGCTTTCAGAGACAACGGCGAGTCGTTCAAGCGGGTCGATCTGCGAGCGCTGAGTGACGAGGACCTTCTGGGTCATCTCGACCTCGTTAAGGATTTCCTCGAGCGTGGCCAAGCTGTGCACTTCCGGCTAAACGTCGCGTACCTGCTTCCGGTGTACGACCTGTTGGTGGCGTGCGAGGACCTGCTTGGCTGGGACAGCGTCGCGTCGCTGGCGTTGGTGGCCGGCTCGTCTGAGGTATCCGCCGAGCCCGGTCGCGAACTGGGCGCCCTGGCTTCGCGATTCGCGTCAGACCCGGCGGCGCTCCGGGTGCTCAACGAAGCCAGCGACGACGTCCTCGCCCGACTACGGGAAGCGTCACCGGAGTTGGCCGCCGCCGTCCGGTCCTACCTCGACCGGTACGGCCATCGGACGGCGAGCTATGACCCCGGAGACCCAACCCTGTTCGAGCGGCCGGCACTGCTGGCCGGGCTCCTACGCGACCGGATCAGCGCCGGGGACCAAGACCGGCGGGACGGAACCCACATCGCCCAGAACGCCTTGGCACAGGCGCGCGCCACGCTCGCGCAACACTCCGAGCACGACAGGGACAGGTTCGAACTCGCGGTCGAGGCGGCCCGGCGCGTCTATGGCAACCGCGAGGACAACATCTTCTGGCTCGACAATCAACCCTGCGCGTTCCTCCGCTACACCGCGGTCGAAATCGGGCGCAGACTCGCCAACAGAGGGCTGCTCGCCAGCGCGACCGACGCCGTGTTCCTCGAAGAGACAGAGCTTCACAGCGCGCTCGTCGACCGCGCGAACGAGGACCTGCGAGCCCTCGTCGCCCGCCGCAAGGCCGAGCGCGCCTGGGTGGCCGCCCACCCCGGCCCCGCCTCCTACGGGACCGACCCGGGCCCGCCGCCCGATCTCAGCCCCCTGCCATGGGCTCTGCGTCGCGTCAACACCGCCGCCTTGCACTGGGCGCAGCTGCTATTCGCAACGGCGGAGACCGGCGCGGGTCAAGCCGAACTGCGTGGCGTCCCCGGATCCCCCGGCCGCCACACCGGGCCGGTCAGACTCGTCCGCGACGAAGCCGAGTTCGCGAAGCTGCGTCCCGGAGACGTCCTCGTCTGCCCGATCACAACCCCGGCATGGTCGGTGCTGTTCGTCCAGGCCGGCGCCGTTGTGACCGACGGCGGCGGCGTCCTCGCCCACACCGCCGTGATCGCCCGCGAATACGGACTACCCGCAGTACTCGCCACGGGTGCCGCCACACAACGACTGCGCGACGGCGATCTCGTGACCGTGGATGGAACCGCCGGCGTGGTCACGGTGAACCAAGGCAACGACCCGACCGCCGTCCAACGACCCTGAGGGGCGCACTCGACGTTGTCCCAGAGCACGGGCCGGCCGAGCTTCGCGACGCATCACCCGTGTGGCTGGCGACAGGTTGGCCTCAGCTGGGCGTGGTCGCCTGCGACCCTGGCGCCAGCCGATCCACCCGATCGTTGGCGCTACCGACCTCGCCGCGACCGATCCGACGGAACGGTTGCACCACCACATCGGCGTCGCGATCCAGCGCCTCTGGCCGACGTCCAGCGCGGTCGAGTAGCGACAGCCGGCACAGCCGCGTCACTCAGACCGGCGGCGGACCGGACTGCCATACACCGCCGCAGCTTTGCCGCCGGCTATCCGTGTCCGCACTCGTACGAGGCGCACATAACAACGCGCCTTCGGCCGGCGGAGCCGCTGCCGCTCTGACGCGAGTGGCCTGGGGGCCCAGCGGGGACGAGCGCACCGAATCAGTGATCTGAGCCATGGACTGGGTCAGTGTCCAGAAGCGCCATGTCTGGTCGGTGTCAGGTGCAAGAGCGGGTGCAATGCTCCAGGGGAACCTATGGGAGGATGACCCGCTCGCCGTGGAACTTCGTGGCGGCCTCCTGATGGATCATATGGTCAGGCAGTGACAGCGATGGTGGACGGGTCGACGGCGCCGACGGCGTGACGCAGCGCTCGGGCGAGCTGCGGGAGCTGCCGGTAGCCCTTCACGCGACGGAACTGCGCCGACGCAGCGAGCATGCCGGCCGCTGCCCACCGCAGCCGCATGTCGCCGTCCTGCCAGCGCTTCACGTTGCGGGCATGAGCACGCAGGATCTCGATCATCGACTCCACCGGGTTGGTCGACATGACCGTCTTCAACAGCGAGCCGGTGACGCCGAGTCGCGTGACGGTGAGGGTCTCGGCGAGCCCTTCGCGCAGGCTGGCGGCGGCGTCGGGGTTCACCCGCTCCAGCTGGCCGGCGAGCGCCTTGAGCGCGGCTTCGGCCTCACCAGCGTTCGGGTTGGCCCACGCGGCGCGCAGCTTGCGCCGCACCCACGGCCGCTCCGGCTCGGGCAGGTGATCGAGAATGTTCCTCTCCTTGTGGACCCGGCAACGAGCGATCACGGCGAGTTCACCGAACACGTCGCGCACGGCTCTGGACAGCGCCTTGCCGCCGTCGAGGACGAACAGGATCCCCTCCGACGCGTCGAGCCCCCGGTCGCGCAGTCCGGCAACGAGGCCCCGCACCACCGACGCGTTCTCGGTCGAGCCCTCTACTACGCCAAGGGGAACCTTGGTGCCATCCGCGGTCACGCCGAGCGCGCCGACCATGGTGTGACCGGCGAAGTCGAACCCGTCGATGAACACGATCAGCCACCGCTGGTCGTCCAGCGGCCGGGACCGGAACTCGGCGAGCCGCTCGGCCGTGGCGGTGATGAACCGGCGGCTCACTGCGCTCTGCGACGTTCCCGACGCGCTCGCTTCGACCGTCTCACCGACCGGCTCCAGGGCGGCCGCGTAGCGGCGGCCCGACAGACCGGCCAGCATCGACGCGACCATATGGTCGGCCAGCAGGTCCACCGACGCGAACGTGTCGTAGGACTCCAGCCGCACCTCGCGCTCGAAGCCGTGCTCGTCGGCGACGGTGCGCACCCGGGGCCGGCGCACCGGGATCCGCCGGCCGCCCAAGCTCACCTTGCCGTCCTCGCTGCCGTGCCGGTAGGCGCTGCGACCCGGGTCACGCTTGCCCTTCGGGCCGGCCAGATCGGTGACATCGGCGTCGACGAGTTCGCCCATCACGTCCAGGCCGATCGCCACCGACGCCGCCAGCAGACCTTCGCGCATCCGCGACGCGAACGCCTCGAGCTGCTCGCTCACCCTCCCGGCCAGCCGCTCCGACAGCGACGGATCAACGAGATCGACCAGCCCAATCTCGGGCAGCAACCGCGGGCTGCTCATCCTCGTGGTCGTCGTGTGCGACGCTTGGTTCTTCATTGGTGGTCCTCCGTTTCACTCGGTTGGCGTGAGAACCCCGAGCGTGCCTCACGGCACGATCGAGGCGGAGGACCGCCACTGAACTTCTACGACGCCTGGGTCAACCTCCGTTGGCGACCTCGCGCTATCGAGACCGCCATCGTTCCGGACGGGGCAGGTCCGATATCACCCACGGATCGGTGAGAAGAGCCCGAGCTCATCGCTTCGACCGACGGGGCGACAGCCGTTACCTGGTGCCCCACGTTGCGGAAGGCCCACCGCGGCATCCTTCACATGCGGCGCTAGCGGCGAGGACCAGCATCCCCAATCGGCCCCGCTCGTATTAGCAAGCCGTTTGCAGGGCGACACTCGTTGCCGCGCGACAGGCCTGTGACCAGCCCAAACACGCCCTCGGTCGTGTCGGGCGTGGGGTGGCGGTTACACACCTTCTCGCCACGCAGAGTGTGCACCGGGACATGACATGGGCCGAAAAAGGGCGAATCCGACACACTCGGTGAGCGTGTCGGAGGTGGGGGAGGTCGTGTCGGAGGGGGGACTTGAACCCCCACGCCCTTGCGGGCACTA
>DATFOP010000321.1:0-3725 GCA_035265505.1 Propionibacteriaceae bacterium
TCCACCGTCCTCAGCAGCACGACGATGTAGCTCCGCCGCGTTGATGATCATGGGTGATTCTGGCACCGGCGGCGCAGGCCAGGCGGCAGGAGACGTCCGGATGCGCCCGGAGATGTCCGGTTCCGCGGCAACCCCGACTGATCAGCGGCGCAACCTCTACGTGATCTTCGGCAGCCTGATGGCAGGGCTATTCCTGTCCGAACTGGACCAGACGATCATCGCCGACCTCATTCCCGCCCGACGACGAGCCCACTACTCAGTGCCATGGGAGCCGTCTTCGCGGCGTCGTCGATGCTGGGTCCGCCGCTCGGTGGCTGGTTGGCCGCCAGTGTGGGGTGGCGCTGGGCGTTCTGGATCAACCTTCCCGTTGGTGGCTTGGCGATTGCTCTGGCTGCGGTCTTTCTCCGGTTGCCCGCGCCGCGCCGGAGGCCGTTTCAGCTGGATATCTGGGGTTAGTGCCGGTCTGGCGTTGTCAACGATCGCGTCGGCGTAGCTGGTCATCCGAACCGGGCGTTATCGAATCCCGCCGATCCTCGGGGCGATGCTGGTTGCGGTTGCGTTGGTCTTGCTGTCGACACTTCCGGTGAAGACGAATCTGAGGCTTACGGGTGTCTCGTTGTTCGCCCTTGGCGCTGGACTCGGCTGCGCTCTCCAGATCCTGCTCTTGATCGTCCAGAACTCCGTTCAGCCGCCGCAGCTCGGCACCGCGACGGCGGTGCATGACTTCAGTCGGGAGATCGGGGTCGCTCTTGGTTCGGCCGCCGTCGGAGCGCTGTTCACCGGCCGGCTGCAAGCGCTGCTCGCAGAGCGCCTGCCCGCGACGATCGACGCCAACGCGCTGACGCCAGCACTGGTCGCGAAGCTGCCGGACCCGACTCGGGCGACAGTGATCGCCACGTACCATGACGCGCTCACCCCGGTGTTCGGCTACCTCGTTCCGCTGATGCTGCTCAGCATGATCGGTCTGTTGGCCATCCGACCGGAGCCGTTGACAGAGACCGTGCCGGACGAGCGCATCCGTGGGTCAGAGCCGGAGCGAAACGGGTAAGACTCCGCCACCTCTTCGAGCGTTGTCGGCTTGAGCAGCATCACGACCCGCAAGGAAGGACGGCATGACCGAGCCTGGTGTCCGCTTATCCGTTGTCATTCCCGCGTACAACGAGGGGAGTTATCTCGACGCCTCGTTGACTTCGCTTCGCCAACAGGATTTCTCGGGCTCGTACGAGGTCATCGTGGTCGACAACAACAGCACGGACGATACGGCCGCCATCGCCAGCGCCCACGGGGCACGCGTGCTCCACGAGCCGCGGCGTGGAGTGTGCGTTGCCAGAGAACGCGGGACTCGAGCGGCGCCTGGCGAGATCGTGATCTCAACCGATGCCGACACCGTCCATCCGGCCGATTGGCTGACTCGGCTGGACGCACAGTTTCAGCGCAATGACGGCGCGATCGCCGTGGCTGGCCCCTGCCGCTACGCCGATCCCCCTGTGGTGGGCCGCGATCTTTCCCCGACTGTGGTTCGCTGCGGTGTCACTTTGCAGTACCAGGCTGGGCCGCGTCTTGTACCTGACGGCGACCAATCTTGCGTTCGTCCGGTCGAGGTTTCTAGGGTACGACACAGCGCTCACCCAAGGCGGCGACGAACTGGATTTGCTCCGACGGCTGCAGGCACGAGGCAAGATCATCTGGGATCCCGCCAACCCAGTATTCACCTCGTCACGAAGGATGAATCAAGGTCTTCCACACACGCTCGTGGTGTCGTTCGGCTACCACTACGCCGGCTCCTACCTCGTCAACCGGCTGACCTCGAGAACCGTGCTAGGTGCAGCTCCGGCCATCAGGGGGCCACGACGCCGAGGAGGTCCGATGCCGCAGGCGGCGTTGGCGCGCGGGTGCCGCGATGGGCACGGTCATGATTGCGGCCCTGGTGCAAGCAGGTTCCGGGCGCTGACCTGGTCATGTAACTTTCGGCCACGCCATGTCCCACTTCTTGCTGCCGAGCACGCCGATCTACGGCCATGTTGGTCCGATGCTCACGATCGGTCGCGGCCTCGCAGCCCGAGGTCATCGGGTCAGCGTCCTGACCGGTCGGAAATACCGATCGGCGGTCGAATCTCATGGCCTCACCTTCCTGCCGCTGCCCGCAGCGGTCGACTACGACGATGCGAATCTGGACGCGTGGCTGCCGGGTCGGGAGCGCCACAAAGGCATCGCGGCAGGTCGCTACGACATTCTCGGCATGTTCGTACGACCGCTCCGGGCCCAGCACGAAGCGCTAAGCGCTGCGTTGAGCGCCGACCGATACGACGGTTTGGTGTGTGAATGCGCGTTCTTGGGTGTGCTGCCGACGCTGCTCACCGTGCCAGCGGTGGCGCGGATGCCCATCGTCGGCATATCCGTCACCCCCATGTCGCTGATCAGCGTGGATTGCGCGCCGTTCGGCTCGGGCCTCATGCCGCGCGACTCGCCGTGGACGCGGCTGCGGAACCGCCAGATCAACTACTTGCTCTACCGGGGTCCGCTGCGACCGGTGCAGGCGGCTCTCGATGCCGAGCTCGTGGCGCTCGGTGCGGCCCCGGGCTCTGTGCACCTCTCCGATTCGGTGACGAAGTTCGACCTGACCTTTCACCTAGCGGTGGCCGGCTTCGAGTACCCGCGTCGGGAGTTGCCCCCAAGTGTCGTCTTTGCCGGCCCGCTGCTACCTGACCCGTGCTCAGCTGTCGAGCTGCCGTCGTGGTGGGCGGACCTCGACAGCTCGCGGCCGGTGGTGCACGTAACCCAGGGAACGATGGACAACGCCAACCTCGGCAAGCTGCTAATACCCGCTCTGCGGGCCCTTGCAGGCGATGACGTGCTCGTCGTCGCCTCGACCGGTGGCCGGCCGCTTGGTGCGCTACTCGCTGAGCTCGGCCGCCCGTTGCCGAAGAACGCGCGGCTCGCGGAGTTTCTCCCCTACGACGAGTTGTTGCCTCGCACCGACGTGATGGTCACCAACGGCGGCTTCGGTGGGGTGCAGCGGGCGCTGTCGGCCGGGGTGCCGCTGGTCGTTGCGGGATCGACCGAGGACAAGCCCGAAGTTGCCGCGCGCGTTGCCTGGTCTGGCACCGGAATCAATCTTCACACCGGCTCGCCTTCTCCAGGCCGGGTCCGCCGAGCCGTCCGATCTGTGCTCAGCGCGCCGAGGTATGGGCGGGCGGCGAAGCGGCTCCAGCGGGAGATCGCTGCCCAGGGCGACCCGCTGGCGAGAATCGTCGCCACGCTCGAGTCGCTGACCTCTGCCGGCGTCGACGAGCCTGAGTCGGCCGGACCTCGCCACGGTGTGCGTCTCTGGTAAGAGCGGAGGACTTTCGCCCGCACCGCTGAGCGCGGCGGCGGTGCTGCGTGGCGCGGCTCGCCCACTGGTGCCGATCGCCGTACTAGCCCTAGAGCTGACGGCCTGGGAAACAACGGCGGAACTCTGAGAATCCCTCGTCGAAGGCTCGGACGGTTATCGGACTGCAACCGAAGCGGGACAACTTGAGGTTCAGTCCCGCGGCGCCGGACGTAGGCTGAAAACGACATCTCAGCCGTGATCCATCTTCTCAACGAGGAGCGACGGTCATGAACACGCACGGTATGTCACGCCGAAGGTTTTTGCAGGTTGCCGGCGCCACGATGGCGAGTGCCGCGGTGGCCGGATGTCAAGCCGGTGAAACCCAAGTTCAGCCGACGCCCGCAACCCAGGT
>DATFOP010000322.1:0-3848 GCA_035265505.1 Propionibacteriaceae bacterium
GTCCCGTGACGGATACGTACTTGGACCGGATCGGGGGCCTGATCCGCGACGCCCGGAAGCATCGGGGGCTCACCCAAACCCAACTAGCCGATGTGCTGGGCACCAGTCAGAGCGCGGTACATCGGATCGAAGCCGGCAACCAGAACCTCAGCCTAGAGATGGTAACCCGGATTGCTGAGGCACTCGACTCGCCGCTCATCTCTGTGGGCGGCTCTGGACCGCAACATCTGCGGGTCCAGGGCGGTGCGAAGCTCACCGGCAGCATCGCTGTCCGCTCGTCGAAGAACGCCGCTGTGGCGCTGCTCTGCGCAAGCCTGCTCAATCGCGGGCGTACGGTCATCCGCGGCATCGCCAAGATCGAGGAGGTCAACCGGATCCTCGAGGTGTTGACCAGCATCGGCGTACGGGCCACCTGGCTGAACGATGGCGCTGACCTGGAACTCATCCGGCCCACAGAACTCGATCTCGCCTCAATGGACCTGGAGGCGGCGCGGCGGACCCGGAGCGTGATCATGTTCCTCGGCCCGTTGCTGCACTCCTACTCCAGCTTCCAACTCCCGTACGCCGGCGGTTGTGATCTTGGTGCTCGGACCATCGAGCCCCATCTGCAGGTGCTGCGCCGATTCGGACTCGACGTGCTACCCACGGACGGGTTCTACAACTGCACTGTCGACGAGTCGGTGGAGCCGGATCGACCGATCACCCTGACCGAACGCGGCGACACCGTGACGGAAAACGCATTGCTGGCCGCAGCCCTCTCCCCCGGCCTCACCGTGATCCGCAACGCCAGCCCCAACTACATGGTCCAGGACCTCTGCGTCTTCCTCAGCCACCTCGGGGTGGAGATCGACGGCATCGGTACGACCACGTTGCGCGTCCGTGGCGTGCACGCCATCAACGCCGACGTCGAGTTCGCGCCGTCGGAGGACCCGATCGAGGCGATGAGCCTCCTCACCGCGGCCATCGTCACCCAATCCGAACTGACCATCGAGCGCGCACCGATCGAGTTTCTGGAGATCGAGCTGGCCGTGCTGGAGGAGATGGGCCTCGACTTCACTCTCGGCGATGAGTACGTGGCTGCGAACGGGCACACTCGGTTGGTGGATCTGACCGTACGTCCGTCGATGCTGGAATCGCCGATCGACAAGATCCATCCGATGCCGTTTCCGGGGCTCAACATTGACAACCTGCCGTTCTTTGCAGTGATCGCGGCAACCGCCGAGGGTAAGACGATCATCCACGACTGGGTTTATGAGAACCGCGCGATTTACCTCACCGAGTTGAATCGTCTCGGCGCTCGAGTGCAGCTGCTGGATCCGCACCGGATCATCGTCGAAGGGCCGACGAGATGGCGCGGTCAGCAGGTTCTCTGTCCACCCGCGCTGCGACCGGCTGTCTGCATTCTGCTTGGCATGCTGGCGGCCCGCGGCGAGTCCGTGCTGCGCGACATCTACGTGATCAACCGAGGCTATGAGGATCTGGCGAACCGGCTGAACGCCCTCGGCGCCAACATCGAGATTTTCCGGGACTGAGCCGGCGCATAACGCTCCCTGGGCGGTCGAAGGCAGATTCGGTGACTAAGCCAGACCTCGTGTGTTTCTGACCTTCACCGCAGACGCTTGACCTGGAAACGGTGGCTGGGCCGAACGATTTCGTCCTGTGCGCGGACGAGTTGCAGTTCTCGCTGCCCAGCGGACACGGTCACAGCCAGCACGCTATAGATGATCGCCGCCGTGTTGGCCAGGGCTGAGGCAACGTCGGCGGCCCTGAGCAGCTGAGCCAGGAACATGGCAGCGGTCAGGTCGCCGGCGCCGTTGAAGCTCTGCGGCAGCTCTGGCGTGGTCACCGACCAGGCGCCGTCTTCGTTGACGGCGACCATGCCGATCGAGCCACGCGGCGCATGGCGGCGCACCACACTGGTGACCAGCACCATCGATGGGCCAATCGCCCGCAGCGCATCCGCGGCAGCCACGACCTCGTCAAGGGTCTTCGTGGTTCGCCCGGTCAGGTAGTCAAGCTCGTAATGGTTCGGTGTGCTGACATCCGCAGCCGGGACCACCCGGTCGCGGATCAGTTCAGGGACTCCCGGTCGTACGAACAGACCGCGGCCGATGTCGCCGAGCACCGGATCGCAGCAATAGACCGCGTGTGGATTGCGCTCCTTCACCAGGGCCACCGCTTCCAGGATCACCTCACCGACATCGGCACCGCCCTGGTAGCCCGAGAGCACCGCGTCGCAATGGCCGAGGACCTCACGCTCATCGAGCCCACGAATGACCTCAGCCAGGTCACCGGCGGCTAGATGGGGACCGCGCCACGCGCCGTAGCCCGTGTGGTTGGAGAAGTGCACGGTGATGACTGGATATACCTCGATACCGATCCGCATCAGCGGAAAGGTCACGGCACTGTTGCCAACGTGGCCGTAGGCCACAGAGGATTGGATGGACAAGATCGCAGTCACGGCGGCCATTCTGGCATTGCCACCCTCGCCGGCGTGACGCGATTTGCACGAGTCCTTAGAGTGGTGCCATGTCGCCCGGCGCCGAGGACAACTCGAAACCGCGCGCCGACCAGCGGGCCACCGGTCCGGCTTTCGGCATGACTCTCGACCGCGACGCAGCCACCCGTGCCCGCGACCGAAACAGCGCTCTCATGGCAAGGGGGCCACAGCAGCAGCCCCGGCAGCCGTCGGAAGCCGGCCAGCACCATGAGCACCATCACCACCATGTCCTGATCGAAGCTAACGAAGACCGCTGGCGCTGGCGTCGAAAGATCCGCGACAATCCCCATCAGCTACGCATCTACCGCTCGCTAGTGGCCGTTGCCGGACTGCTTTTGGTCTGCCTTGGTTTCATCTCCGGGCCAATTCCGGGCCCGGGCGGCATCCCGTTGGTGCTGCTCGGACTGGCGATCTGGTCGAGTGAGTTCGAGTGGGCGCATCAGCTCATGCTGTGGTTCAAAGCCCAGCTGCATCGCTACCAGCGGTTGAGCCAGCACTGGAAGATCGCCTGCTGGCTGATCTTCTTCAGCTGCTGCGCGCTGATCGGCTACAGCTATCTGCTCGTGCTGGGGGCACCCAGCTGGCTACCGGACAACTTGGCTCAGGCCCTCGATCGGCTGCCCGGGATCGGCTGACCAGTACGGGGGCCATCGCTTGCCGACCTCGTCCTGAGAACCTCTGCACTCGGGCCGGTCCCATAATTAGCCCATGCGCGCCGATGAGTACGCGTTCTTCGAGCCACCCTTTATCGCCTTTGCCCATCGCGGTGGCGCCATGTACTCGCCTAACCTGGGGCGGGAGAACAGCCTGCAAGCGTTCGCCGAGGCGGTGGCGCTCGGCTACCGCTACCTGGAGACTGACGTCCACGCCACGGCGGACGGCGTTCTCATCGCCTTTCATGACTCCAAGCTCGATCGGGTCACCGACCGGCGTGGAGCCATTGCCAAGCTGACGTATGAGGAAGTGTCCAGGGCCAAAATTCACGGCATCGATGACATCCCGCGCTTCGAGGACTTGCTGACCAGCTTTCCGGATGCCCGCTTCAACGTCGACGCCAAGTCCGCGGGCTCGGTGGACCTGCTCTCGGATCTGATCATCGCCCACGGGGCCCAGGATCGGGTCTGCGTGAACTCGTTCGGTATCCGCCGTTTGCACCGGCTTCGGAAACGGCTCGGCAGCAAGGTCGCGTCTGGAGCTAGCGGGTTGGCAATCGCCGTTTACCGATTCGCCCCCCAGCTGACCAAGATCATCAACACGCGCGCTCCGGTGTTGCAGATTCCCATGGAGCAGAAGATTCTCGGCGTGCGGCTGAGAGTACTCACCCCTGCTCTGGTGCAAGCTGCACACA
>DATFOP010000323.1:0-2051 GCA_035265505.1 Propionibacteriaceae bacterium
CCAGAGCCGCTGCGTCCGCCAGATCGTCCAGGCGTACCTGAACCAAGACGTCGTGCCTCGAAACAACACGACTTGTTGAAAGATGCCCTGAGCCCGTCGAAGGGCACCTGCAGAGGTTGGATGGAACTTAGCCGTCGCTGAGGCCAGTTGCAGGCACAACTGAAGCTCAATGGCCAACTGCCGATCTCGATATAGTGGTCCACCGTGCGCAACGGCTCTGGAGGACTCTGGAGGACCGTGCGCAGGCGCCGCCTTAGCTCAGCTGGCAGAGCAACGCACTCGTAATGCGTAGGTCTGGGGTTCGATTCCCCAAGGCGGCTCTCTGTGATGTCTCGGGACACCGTTGGCGGGTGTCTTGGGACATAGTTGCATTTCAGCCCGGTTTTTTGGGTGGGCCGGGGGGTAGGCCGCGGGGTTGGTAGTCGCGGCTGGCGTCAAGGGTCAGCTCGCGGATCAGGTGGCCGGTGTCACGGCCGATGACGCGGATGTGTAGGTCGTCGATGAGCAGGGTGATGCGGGTGCCACGTGCCGCAGCGCCGAGGCCGATGCTGTGCGGGCCGGCGGTTGTCTGGGCGACGTGGTCAACTGAAGCGTCACGGCTTTCGTGCCGTTCTCATGCGGGCTGCTCCTGCGGGTTGAGGGCAGCGTAGTGGGCTTGCTCGTATTCGGCGGGCGGGACCATTCTGAGGGTGCCGTGGAGCCGGCGGTGGTTGTACCAGTCGACCCAGCTGGCGGTGGCGTACTCGACATCGGCGAGGGTTTTGTAAGGCCCAGCATGGAAGATCGACGAGCCGATGCATTCGGTCTTGAACAATCCGATGATGCTCTCCATCAGGCCGTTGTCGTAGGCGTCGCCGATGGTCCCGATCGACGGCGCGATGCCTTCCAGGGCCAGGTGTTCGGTGAACCGGATCGCAGTGTATTGCGAACCGGCGTCGTGATGGTGGACCAGTTGACCGGGCATCACGGGGTGGCCGTGGCGGTCGCGGTCCCACAGCGCGATCCGCAGCGGGGTGAGGACCAGGTCGGTGCGTTTATCGGTGGCCGCGTGCCAGGCCACGATCCGTTGAGCGAACACATCAACGATGAAGGCGACGTAGCAGAACCCGGTCCACGTCCGACAGTAGGTGAAGTCGGCCACCCAACGGGTGTTGGGCGCTGCAGCGGTGAAGTCTCTGTTCAACAAGTCCTCGGCTCGGTTGCCATCCTTGGCCGGGACCGTGGTCCGGACTCCTTTGCCGCGGCGGATCCCGCTCCGACCCAGATCAGCCATGAGCCGGTCGACGGTGCAGAATGCCACCTGGTGGCCGTTGCGGCGCAGATAATGGGTCATTTTGCGGCGACCGTAGAGCCCTTCCGGGGTGCCGGCGGTGGCGATGATCGCGTCCATCACCACCGCATCGGTGACGGTGCGGGCCGCTGGGGCGCGGCCCTGCTTCCAAGCCCGGTAGGTCCGCGCGGCGACCGGGCAGCCCTGCTCGCGCAGCACCCGACAGGTCGACTCGACCGCGTGGCCCTCGCTGCGCATGTCGTCGATGAACGCCATGATCAGCGGTTGCGGGGGTCGAGTTCCCCCGCGAAGAAAACCGTAGCCGAGCGCAGAATGGCGTTGTCTTCCTCGAGCCGGCGAACCTTCGCCTTCAACGTCTTGATCTCCGCCAGCTCCGCCGAGGTGGCCCCCGGCCGCCCCCCAGCATCGATCTCGGCGCTGACCACCCACCGCCTGACCGTTTCCCGGCCCAGGCCGAGCTGCCTGGCTACCGCCTGCGCGGCCGCTGTCTGCGAGGGATAGTCCTGCTGATGCTCCTGCACCATCCGGACGGCCCGAGCCCTCAGCTCGGGATTGATCTTCTTCGGCATACCTCATCCTTTCTGACTCAGAAAGGAACGGCATGGAACCCGTGACGCTTCACACCGGACGCGACACCCTCAACGGCTTCCAAGCCGAACTCCGCAGACTCGGCGTGGTGCAGAAGCACTCCAAACCGAACCACCCCACCACCTGCGGCAAAGTGGAGCGATTTCAGCAAACCCTGAAGAAATGGCTCACC
>DATFOP010000324.1:0-2449 GCA_035265505.1 Propionibacteriaceae bacterium
CCGATCTTGCCCAGCGGAAGCGATCCCCGGCGGGAGAAGGACAACAACACCAAGACCTCATATCGTGCAAACGTCAGACCTAACGGCCGCAATAACTCGTCGAGTTCGGTGAGGACCAACTGATGCACCCGCATCAGGGACGTGACTGCGCGCATTCGCGGCGTCTCGTTCCAGCGAGCAGACCACTGCCGCGCAGCCTCCTCAATCGGGTCGAAAGCCAGGCGATGCCGTTCTGCCGTGGTCATGTGCCGTCGTCCTCGGCCGGCCGGGCTGCCGTCGCCCGAAGCCCGGCTCGCTGCATGGTCTGTTGCAGCTCGTGATCTCGCTTGTCGATGTTCGCAACGTAACGGATCTCGTTCAGGCCTTGGACCTGAGCAGCCGATTCGAACACGAAGTGACCGTAGTTCAAGATCCTGCCGATCAGCGGCTTCTTGACCGTGATGTCCAGGATCCGGCTCAGCGGGACGGTTGCCCGCTGCACGTCCAAGATGCCGTGGACCCGGAAGACCCGCTGATTGGTCACCACAAAACGGTCACGGTACTCGTAGAGAATCCGCCACAGCGCTTGCCCGCCCAGCAGTGCCGCGACCAGGATGATCAGCCAGAACACTGTCGGTTCGGTCACCCACGCGAACGGAATCAAGGCGAGGGCAATGCCAAACCGGACCCACGGCCACACGGTCGCCGGCCACGCCTTGTGCACCTCATAGACCACGTACTCGCCCAGGCCCCGCAGAAGGTGTCTCTCTATGTCGGGGTTGAGCCAATCGAGCAGACTGGCCACCGCTATCCAGTCAGGTTGCTGAAAAACACCAGGAGTGATTGGAACGCTCTGGCGATCGCGCCGAACACAGTCTGAACCGCATTAGCGGCCGCTACCGGCTGATTGATGATGTAGAACAGAAGGAAGAGGGCCAGCAAGGCACCCAGGATCCGTCGACCCCATCTCATGCCGCCTGGTCACCTCTCTCACCCCGAATTGCTGCGGACGATAGTCCCGGGATGCCGCCAGGCGTTCCCGACTTATCCTTTGTACCCCATCGGACCCAGATTTCACTACCGCCACGCCGACCCCAACTTTCAGCTCAGGGGTATCACACGGGATCAAACAGCTCTTCCGCCGCTGAATAGACGTCGAGTTGACCATCCCGGACCGCACGAGCCAGCCGCTCGATCTGGCTTCCGCGCTCCAGCGTGTAGTGCTGGCGCAGCCTGGCCAGGAGCAACGACTCAACCTGGCGGCGAGCCTGCGCCAGACGGCGTTGCTGCCAGCGTCCGGATGACTCCGCGTCGCTTCGGAACGCCTCGAGTGCCTGCATTAGGGCGGGAATGCCCTCCTCCGTGATCGCCACAAGAGACAGCACCGGCGGCTTCCAGTCTCCCGGTCCGCGGTCGCCCAGGGAAATCATTGTGCGGAGCTCGCGAACCACCGCGTGCGCACCCTCGCGATCGCTCTTGTTCACCACGAAGACGTCACCGATCTCCAGGATCCCGGCCTTGGCGGCCTGGATCCCGTCACCGGCACCCGGAGCCAGTAGCACTACCGTGCAATCGGCAACGCCGGCGATCTCGACCTCGGATTGGCCAACGCCGACGGTCTCTACGATGACCACGTCACAACCGGCCGAATCGAAGACACGCAGGGCTGACGGAGCAGCGACGGAGAGCCCGCCGAGGTGGCCGCGGGTGGCCATGGAGCGGATCAATACCTCACCGTCCAGCGCATGCTGCTGCATCCGCACGCGGTCGCCGAGCAGTGCACCGCCGGTAAACGGTGAGCTGGGATCGACGGCCAGCACGCCGACTCGATGGCCCTTCCCCCGTAGAGCGGCGACCAGCGCCGTGATCGTGGTCGACTTGCCAACCCCCGGTGCGCCCGTGATGCCCACCACCATGGCGCGGCCAGCGGCGGGTGCCAGTGCCTTCATCATCATCGGCAGCTCGATCGCCGAATTCTCGACCAGACTTATTGCGCGGCCGACCGCTCGCGGTTGCCCTTCGCGGATAGCGGCCAGCAGCAACTCCAGACTGCCGACATCAGCCACGACTCAGCCGGCGGACCGTGTCGAAGGAGCCGACAGAATCAAAGCGTCTCCTTGGCCCCCGCCACCGCACAGCGCCGCCACCCCGGTGCCGCCGCCTCGCCGGCGCAGGCTCAGGGCGAGCGTCAACACCAGACGCGCACCGGAGGCGCCGATCGGGTGACCGAGGGCGATGGCGCCGCCATTGACGTTCACCCTTTCCTCGATCTCGGTCGTTGACAGTCCCAACGCCCGAGCACTCGCCACGCCGACCGCGGCAAAGGCCTCGTTGATCTCGATCAGGTCCAGATCCGCGACTTCGATCTGCTCCTTCTTGCAGGCCAGCGTGATGGCGTTCGAGGGCTGGAGCTGCAGTGACGAATCGGGTCCGGCGACCTGGCCGTACGCTCCGATCTCGGCAATGACAG
>DATFOP010000325.1:0-4248 GCA_035265505.1 Propionibacteriaceae bacterium
GGCCAGCCGGCTACCGCATCGGTCGACACGTCCGCTACCGCCGCGAGACCGTCGAGGCGTGGCTGGCGGGACAGGCCGATACCCGAGTTGAACCCGGCGGCTAGCCGATGGCCTATGTCGAACGGCGACAGACAACTGGTAAGGACGCCTCGGGTCGCACCCGTTGCGTCACTCGGTATCGCGTGCGTTACCGAAATCCAGGAGGCAGGCAGCACTGCGAGACATTGCTGCGAGCCGTCGACGCCGAGCGGCGTCGGGCCGAAATCGAATTGGAGCTGGCCAACTCCGCCTGGCGGGATCCTCGTCAGGGTGACATCCGGCTTGACGAGTGGGCTGCATCCTGGCTACCGACGCGCCACGACCTGCGCGCCACCACGTGGGCGCGCTTGGAGGGCGTCATGCGCAAGCAAGTCCTTCCTCACTTCGGTCGCGTTCCGTTGAACAAGATCACGAACGGAAGCATCCGCCGCTGGGTTACCGAGCTGCTGGATGCTGGCCTGTCGTCAGCAACCGTTCGGAAAGCCGTCTTCGGACTTCGGCAGTGTCTGGAAGCAGCCGTCGCCGATGGCCGCCTGTCATATAACCCGGCCTTGCAGATCCCCCTGCCTAGCGAGCGCCAGAAGCCCGCGCGCTTCCTATCCCGAGCCGAGGTAGAGCGTCTCGTCCAAGCCACGCCTTCGAGGTATCAGGCCCTGGTGCTGGTCGGCGCCTACGCCGGCCTGCGGTGGGGTGAGGCCGTCGGCCTGAGACGACAGGACATCGACCTCACGCGATCCCGCATACATGTGGCTCATACCGCCGTCGAGCTCCGTGGCGTCATCACATTGGACAACCCGCCGAAGACGACCCGATCCGTTCGATCGGTGCCGGTCGCACGGTCGGTCATGGTCAGGATTGGAGAACACCTCGAGACCTTCGTCGGAGAGGGCAGCTCCGACCTGGTGTTCACGACCGTTGCTGGCGGCCCGCTCTTCCGATCGTTCGGGCAGACGGTGCTTAGACGTGCCGTCGAGACTGCTGGGCTCCATGACCTGACCTTCCACAGCCTGCGGCACAGTTTCGTGGCCATCTTGGTTGCTGCGGGTTGCAACGTAAGAGAGGTGTCCGAGTGGGCCGGCCACAACAGCGTCGCGTTCACCCTGACGCGGTACGGCGGCCTGTTCGACGACGGTACTGACGCAGCCGTTGATCGACTGGATGCACTTCTCGGCTAGCGGTCACTCGCCGACCACTCCTCCTCGGCCTCCCCGCTGACCAGCCGATCTTGGTCTTCGGGTCGGCGGTCCAGGGTGAGCGAAGCGAATCGCGCAGCGACGGCGTAGCCGCCCTTGACCGGCGGGCCGAAGACCAAACAATCAACGGGCGGGGAGGCCGAGTCTCCTCTGTTTCTGCCCTGGTGATCGCCGAACACCATGATCAACAGGTGTGGACTACCGCCCGGGGGCGGCCGGGCCACGGCCAGCGGGCTCCGATCCGAGGGCCTGATCAGGTGAATGGCCAGGAGACTGGAGGCGGCGCCGCACGGCGGCCGCGCTCTGCTCCTGCCTGCGGACGGTGGTCGCCGAGGCGGCGAGGCCGCTGCGGGACAGAACTCGTTGCAGCAGGTCGGTGGCGGTAGGCTCCTGGACGTCGTCTTGGAGGATGCCGTGCGGGTCGCCGTCGCCGCCGACCGGAAGGTAAAGGTGGTTGGCGGTCCGGCCACGGCTGACCATCGTGTAGAGCTGTTCGCGGGTCATCAGCTCGTCGACGAGTCCGTGGGTGGTGTCGGCGGTGACGCCTTGGGCGGTGTGAATGGTGGTGGCGTAGCCGAGCTCGACGGCCTCCCGCACGTAGTTACTGGGGAGGGTGACGGGTTTGCCGGTGCGCAGGTGGTTCGCTCGGAGTTCGCCGTCGGGGGTGAGAGCAGTGATGGTCCACCGGTCGCCGTTGCGGACCCAGTCCCGGCCGTGGGTGAGGCGGCGGTCATTGAGGCGGGTGATGATCAGGTCGCCGATACCGGCCCGATTCCCATCGGCGAGGTCGGCCTCAAGGACCGGCCGGTGGCCGCCGAGGCTAGCGGTGCAGGCCCGTTCGTTGAGATCTGCGACCTGACGACGTGAAGGGGCCAGCATCAACGCGTCGAGACCTCGATCTCTGTCGCGCTGCCAGGCGGCAAGGAGCTGGTCGGAGAGCCCGTTGGGGTCGCCGATCCGGACTCGGTCGTGATCTTGGTAGAAGTGGAGGGCGTCGGGGTGTCCCTCGCGCACCTGGAGGGTGGCGTCGGCTTCGTCGGGATCAGCGAAGCGGTGCAGCTGGGTGAGCCGGACCGCGCCGTAGGTGTTCTGTAGGTCGGTGAGGATGCCGCCGGCGCCGATGGCGCCGAGCTGCTGGTCGTCGCCGGTCAGGCACACCCGCCCGCCTTGTTGCAGGGTGTACCGGATGGCGGTGTCGAGGGTGGGGGTGTCGGCCATTCCGGCTTCGTCGATCAGCAGCAGGGTGCGGGGGCCAATCCGGTCGGCCCAGTCCGGCAGCGGCTGATGGTGGTCGAGCGCCCAGGTGAGCCGGGCCAGCGTGTCGGCGGTGATGCCGTTGGTCTCGCCGCGCTGAGCCGCTGCTGCCGCGGACGGGGCCAAGCCGACGATGTGTCCGCCACCGGCGGTCCACATGTCCGCGAGCACTTCGAGTGCGGTGGTCTTGCCCGCCCCGGCGGGGGCGAGGACCAGTTGCACTCGGCGGCGGTCGGTGGCGACGGTCCGCACCATCGCCTGCTGCCCGGCATCCAGGGCGGTGCCGGCGGCTTGGGTCTCGGCCAGCCGGAGGTCGACCGCTGCGGGCTCCAGGGCCGCCCCGTCGGTGAGGGCGGCGGCCTCCAGAAGGCGTTGTTCAGCGGCCAGGATTCGGGTGGAGGTGTACTGGGTGCTGCCGGCCACGGGGAACACCGACGCCCCATCCGCCCGCCGCAGCTCGGGCGGCACCTCGGCGGGGTCGGCCGGGGTGAGCCGGACCGCCCGGGCGACCGCCTCGTCCACCACGGAAGCTGCGACCTCCCGGGCATTGGCGGAGTGGATGGCGGCGCCGCGGAGCTGCCGCTGGGTTTCGGCCCACAGATGCCAGAACTGCCAGGTCGCCCGATGTTCCTCGAGCGTGGCCAGTACCCGGTCCGCTGTCCGGGTCCTCCACACCGGCGTGGCGGACGGCATCGGAAGGTCCGGTGGATTGAGAACCTGGCGCAGCATGACATCGACCCGGTCGGGCCCGCCGAGCGTCTCGACGGCCTCCGCGTGCCAGACGGTGCGCTGCTCAGCGAGGGTGCGGGGTTCGTGTTTGCGGTCGCGGGTCTCCAATGTGGCCTGCTGCGCAAGCTGCAGCATCTCCATCCGCCCCGGCGGCCGACCATGATCACGGGCGAAGGCGGCGGCGAGCTCGGCCCGACGGACCTCGATCACCTGCCGCCGCCGTGACCACCGCTGGTTCAGGGCCGGGTCCACCCCGGCGATCTCCCGGACGGGGCGTTTCGACCGGTCCCGGCCGGGCCGTTCGGCGAACCGCACCCCCAAACTTGCGATGAGGTGATGCTCCAGGCCGGTGTTGTAGGTCTCCGACACCGCAACGGCGGCGGCGTGCAGCACCCGGCCATCGATCGACAACCACCGCCCGCTCAGGGTTTGCACCTTGTTCGCCACCGCGACGTGGGTGTGCAGGTCCGGGTCCCCGGCCCGGCTGTCGCGGTGGGTGAACGAGCAGGCGACCAATCCGGTGACGTTGACCTGACGTACCCCGCCCGTACCTTCCCGGGTGAACAGCGCGTGATCCTCCACGAACCGAAGCGCGGCTGCGACCGCGGAATGATGCGCCTGCTCGATCCGCGCCGCCAGTGCTGGGTCCGCCACGGCCCACACGGTGGATACCGACTTCACCGGGGAGAACGTCAGGTCGTACCCCCCGATCGCGGATGGGGCTGGGCGTGACCAGCGGGCCAGCGCACTTACAAGTTCCAGCTGGTCGCGGGGGTACGGCCGTGCTCTTGTTGGAACCACTCCGCGGCCAGCTCGCTACGGATCCGCGCCCGAATATCTGCCGGCACGGCCGCATGGGCGGGCAGCCCCAGTGTGGTGTTGTGAGCGGCTAACCGATCCCGAAGCGCCGCCAGGAACGGCTGCTCCCGGCCACCCTGCCGGTACGGGACGCCGAGTGCCGGGACCGGTCCACCCGCGCCCCCAGGGGTCAGGCCGGCGAGCGGGTGACGGCCTTCGGCGAACAGCAGCCGCA
>DATFOP010000326.1:0-5808 GCA_035265505.1 Propionibacteriaceae bacterium
GCACCCGATGCATCTCCATGGGCACCATGCCGTGGTGCTGTCGCGCAACGGCGTCGCGGCAACCGGAAGTCCCTGGTGGGTGGATTCACTCAACGTGCGTGACAACGAGACCTTCGAGATCGCGTTCGTCGCCAACAATCCCGGACTGTGGATGGATCACTGTCACAACTTGAAGCACGCCGCCGACGGCATGGTGGCCCACTTGATGTACGAGGGTGTGACCACCCCCTTCCGGATCGGCGGCGCTGCCGACAATCAACCGGAGTGACCGCGCCCCGATCCCGCGGAAACGCCGTGTGCTGAGTCCGTCGAAGGACCGCGTCCCGAGTCTGTCGGACGGCGTCGAGCCAGCCGCCCGAAGATGACCATGGCAAGGCCACCGACGATGATGGCGGCCACCGATGACCCCAGCCAGGTGGGAGCGGTGAACCCAATGGACTGATTCACCCACGTCCAGAAATCGGCCCAGCCGGGGACGGTACCGGGATAGACCATCTGATAGGCGGCGAACCCGCATGCCCAGGCGAACACCGGAGCGATCCGCAGCCGGGAGCTCGCCGAGACGTCCCAGCGCTGTGATCGGACGAGGAAGAAGTCGGCCGTTGCGACAGCGAAGAGCGGGACGAACACTGAGCCGATCAAGAACAGGAACGACTGGTACTGGCTGAAGTCGAGTAACCCGGCCAGCAGGGTGGCCAGCGCGCCGATGGCCACGGCCACGATGCGGCGGTCGAGGTTTGGCAGCAGATTCTGCACCGACATCGTGGTGGAGTACACGTTGGCGAAGGCCTCGTCAACCTCGTCGACCAGCAGGATTGCCAAGGCGATAGCCCCGGCAGGCAGCGCGACGAGCGCCGTGATCACGTCGCTGGCGCCTAGATTGGCCACGGCGAAGACGCCGAGGGCGTAATAGGCGACAGCCGCGAGTCCATAGCCGAGGGAGGCGCCCCAGAACGCCGCCTTCCTGGTCCGGGAATGCCGGCTGTAGTCCGCTGCCAGCGCGGCGTAGGAGATCACGCCCGCCACGGCAAGATCAACGCCAGGCCAGAAGCCGAGGACCGCGTCTTGCGGGATCTCCTGCCGCGGCTGCAGCAGAACCTCTACGAACAGGTAGGCAGAGGCCGCGAGGACGAGCCAGACCATGACCTTGCGCAGCAACCTCACGGTGCCGAGCGGGCGCACCGCCATAACGGTCGCCAGGCCTCCGGCCAGCAGCACGAAAGGCCAACGCCAGGCGTTGCCCAGGATGGCTACCGCGGCCGTCGAGATGACCAAGATCTCCATGGTGGCCCACCCGATGTTCTGCGCGATGTTGAGCACGGTGGGGGCCACTGATCCGCGCCGGCCGAGCAGCCCGCGCAGTGCCACCATCGCGGGCGCGCCGGTGGCGACCCCGAAGATGGCCGAGGCGCCGAGCAGCGCCGCACCGATGGCGCACCCCACCAGGATGGCCCCGATGGCCAGCCCGACGGAGCCGGTGGTTGTGGCGACAAGCGCACCGGTGAGTGGCCCGAACAGGCTGATGCCAAGGTTTCCCCACATCGCCAGTTGATCGGTGAACCGCAGTGGCCGAGGTGGTTCGGTGGTGAGGAAGAGGGGCGCCTCCCGGGCTTCTGGCTGGGCCGCCGGGGTGGCAGGAACGTGGGTGGATGTGACGGACATGACGAACTCCCTACGCCGGCATTACCCGGTCAGGTTCGGTCGGTCGGCGGACCCGCGCCCGGCCTCACGCCCGCAGCGCACTCCGCCCTCTCAGCCCACCATGTGGTGTGAGCTCCCGAAGGTTGACGCCACCACGCTAACACCGTGGGTCAACGCGCCTTGCGCCCGCCAGAGAGCAGCCTACGAAGGGTTCTGCTGAGGTCGTCGAAAGGGCTCCGACCGCGCATCCATGGGAATTATGCGTCGATCGGGAGACCGGCCTCTGCCCAGGCATAGATGCCACCGTCCAGGTTCACGGCCTCACGGCCCTGCGCGTTCAGATATTGGGCCACTCGAGCCGATCGAGCACCGACAGCGCAGACACAGACAACCTGATCACCGACCTCGTCGAGGCGCGCAACGAGCTGGTCCATGGGAATGTGCACCGAGCCGGCGATTCGGCCACTCGCCCACTCGTCCTCAGTACGAACGTCCACCAGCATCCAGCCCTCGCTGATCTTGGTCGAGACCTCCGAAGGGATCATGCTCGGGACATCGTCGAATAACACGACCTCACGATAATCGCCGATCAACGACCTACGAAGGAAAGCGCTTCGGCGACCAACTGGCGGCAGGCTTCCTCGTCGCCGAGCAGACCGACCCACTCCTTCATCGGCTTGCCCTTTCCTGCGTCGAAAGGCTCACCAACTCCTGCCTCGATCAGCTGGGTCACGCGCTGTCGGGGCAGCTTCACCACCAACCGATCGCCGACCAACATCGCGAAAATTGCGTTATTGATCTTGAGTGCCGACGAGCCGAAACCTCGTCCGCCGCTACCCGGGACGCTTACGCCGGGCATACCGGCGAATTCGTCGCACAGCGCCGCGAAGAGCTCAGCTGGCGATGCGTCGTGGTCTGCCATCTACTTCAGCAGCTTGGACAATCGGCGGTCGGCCAGCTTCTTGCCGCCAGTTTGACAGGTCGGGCAGTACTGCAGGGAGGAGTCGGCGAACGAGACTTCGGCAATCGTGTCGCCGCAAACGTCGCACTTCTCGCCCTTGCGGCCGTGGACGCGCAGCCCAGATTTCTTCTCGCCTTTCAAGTCGGCCGCCGCCAGGCCCTCCGCCCGCGCAATAGCGCCAGCCAGCTCGTCCTTCATCGCCTGGAAGAGCACCGCGAGCTCAGTGTCGGTCAGCGAATTGGCCGGTTTGAAGGGGCTCAGTTTCGCCGCGTGCAGGATCTCATCCGAGTACGCGTTGCCGATGCCCGCAATAGTGCGTTGATCCTTGAGGACGCCCTTCAGCTGAGCGCGGCCCGCGGCCTGCAGGACACCCGCGAGCGCTGCCTGATCGAAATCGTCGGTCAGAGGATCGGGTCCCAGTGTCGCCACCATCGGGATCGACATGGGGTCTGTCACGACGTAAATCGCCAGTTTGCGCTGGGTACCGGCCTCGGTCAGGTCGAAGCCCGATCCGTCGTCCAGGCGAAGCCGCAGGGCAAGCGGCCCGCGACCCGGCTTTGGCGGGGCGTCGGGCAGCGAATCCTTCCAGCGAAGCCACCCGGCTCGGGCGAGATGGAAGACCAGATGGAGGCCTTGCGCAGAGATATCGAGGAATTTCCCATGCCGACTCACGGCCTCGATCTCCAAACCGGTCAACGCCGACAGTGGAGGCGAATACGTCTTGAGCGCGCTGAAGGCGGCCAGATCGATGCGGGCGATCGCATGCCCGACGCACCTCTCGGTCAGGAAGCGGGCGAGCGACTCCACTTCCGGCATCTCGGGCATGCGCCCATTATCGACGCCGGATCAGCGCGTGCCAGTCCGGCGCGGGCAGCGGCAAGGCGCGCTGCAATCGAGCCAAATACGCAGGCCGCTCGATTTCGACGGCCCCCAGCGAGGCCAGATGTGCGGTGTGCCACTGCACATCCAAGAGCCGGTCCTGCTCACCCGCCGCGCGCAGTCGCTCAACCAGCGCGACCAGCGCGACCTTCGAGGCGTCGCGGCCGATGTCGGGTCGGTGAAACATCGACTCCCCAGCGAACAGGCCGCCGATGCTCACGCCGTAAAGGCCACCCGCCAATCTCTCGTCGGAGGTCCACGCCTCAACAGAGTGCACCCAGCCGGTCCGGTGCAACTCGCGATACACGCGGCGAATCCGATCATCGATCCAGCCACCGGTACGCCGTGGATCCGCGCAACCTTCGAGGACCGCGTCGAAATGGGTGTCCACCCGGATCTCGTACCGTGATTGCATCTTCCGCAGTGACCGGGACACCCGCAGTCCGTCCAACGGGATGACGCCCCGCTCCATGGGCGAATACCAGCCCATCAGTCCGCGCCGGACCGGCATCGGGAAGACGCCACTGCGGTAGGCGGCCAGCACCAGCTCGGCATTGAACTCACGGGAGACCGCGACGAGGTCGCTTCGCGGCCAGCTGGGCTCCTGGCCGAACGGCGATCCGAGCATGGCCACATCTTGTGCTGTACGCCGCTTGCTGTCACCCCGCGCCGGTTGCACGGTATGCAGGGCGACCGCAACGAACGTCAACGTGGGAATCGGCGCCCGGGGTGGCCTGGTCTTCCGGGCCCGGGTGAGGTCCGCGGGGGCAGCGCTCCGGCTCGGGCCACGTACCCTTTCTGTGGAGGGTGCAGTTCCGCGCCCAACCGCGCTTGCTGGCAACGGGCACGATTCGGTGGAGGGTGGATGGCGCGCGCAGAGGACGTCGGAAGAATCATCGGCCGCAACATCGGGCCGGTGGCCGCCCGGATGGCGCCACAAGCCGCGGGTGGTGCGTTCCGCCGGATCCTCGAGATCGCTATCGACGGTCGAGGGGCGCTACCCAGCGCCAAGAGCGCGGCCGGCCGTCACCTACAGCGCCACGGCGGTTCAGTGGACGACGCGATCCAGTCCCTCATCGACTTCCACATCCGGCTGGCCTCAGCTCAGGGGTTCGTGACCAACCTCGGCGGTGTGGCCGCCCTGCCGGTAGCAATTCCCGCCAACATGGCCGGCGTGGCGATCGTCCAGATCAGGATGATTGCTGCCATCGCCCACCTGCGCGGTTACGACCTGGCCGACAATCGCGTCCGGACAGCCCTGGTCATGTGCCTCATGGGCGGCGAGGAGATTGCCAGGCACATCGCCCTGGGCAAGTTGCCGACCTCCCCCATGGCCGTGGCCACAGCGCCTGTCTTCGACCCGGCGCTCGATCGCGTGGTTGCGGAGAAGGTGGTCTCCGATCTGGCTAGCCGACTCGGCGGAAAGAACATGGCGTTGCTGTTCACCAAGCGGATCCCGCTCATCGGCGGCGGCATTGGGGCCATGGTGGACGCCGTCGCCACTCATCAGATCGGCCAGTACGCCAAGTCAGAGCTGGTGACACGCCGGTCGCTACAGCCCCACTGAGCCTCATCCGACTCGATTCCGGCGCCGAAAAGTTGGCGCCTCGCTTGGGGCATAGGTAATCCTGACTTAGTTAGGTAGCCTCACGGCGGCGGCTCGTACCTGGTGGCCCGACGGATCAACATCCCGATGCAAACCAAAATCGCAGCCGCTACCGAACCCGGCAGCCGCTACCAAAGATTCGCGCGCGCCTGCGAGATTCGGTAGCGGCTCACTAGATCGGACTGTCCGCTTGGCATGAGCCGACTATTCAGTCCTGGACGACTCCCGCTTAGGCATTACCGTCGGCAGGGGCCGTTTCTGTTCGACGCCGAAACCGTGCGGGACCCGTCGCAGACCCTTGCCCACCCAGGGTGCGAAATAACGAACCGCCCAATCGATATCACCGGTGATCTGTTCCCGTGCGCCCCGGGGTCGCGTCGGCTCGGACGGAAGCGCTTCCACCCACGACTCGTCGAAACCGTCGAGCCCGAGCCGCCAGGCCAACGCGGCGGCCATCAGCTGGTGGCCCAGCGCATTCCCGTGCAACCGGTCCTCGAACCACACGCGCCGGTCCGCAGCGATCGGATAGGACTGGAAGTCCACGACCTGCACGCCGAAGCAAGCGGCGATCTCGCGGATTATGTCGTTCAGGACGAAGACTCGCCCGCGGAACTGTCGTCCCAACGGGTTGATCTTGCTGGGATCGACCATGGTGAAGGTCAGCACTGTGATGCCGCGTTCCCGCGCCTCGCTGAACATCGCGACCAGATCCAACCGCATG
>DATFOP010000327.1:0-26429 GCA_035265505.1 Propionibacteriaceae bacterium
TTGCCGTTCGCCGCCTCCGCTCGGACCCGCTCCGTCAGCGCGACAGCGCCGGGGTCGTCGGCACTGATCACGAGCAATCGCACTGCCTTGCCGGTGGCGAAGCGGAAGAAGCCATCCGCATAGTTCTCCGGGCTGCCCCAGTTGATCAAGTGGTCCGGATCGACGTTGGTGACGACGGCGATCTCCGCCGGATACTGCAGAAACGAGCCGTCGCTCTCGTCCGCCTCGATCACCAACACGTTCCCACCACCGATGTGGCCGCCTGACTTGGAGCCGGTGAGTGCCCCACCGATGACGAAGGACGGATCCAGCCCCGCACCGGTGAGCACGGAAGCGATCATGGCCGTGGTGGTGGTCTTGCCGTGGGTGCCCGCGACAGCGATCGCTCTCCGGCCCAACATCAGCGATCCGAGAGCCGCGCTACGGTGCAGCACTCGAAGGCCCCGCCGCTTGGCCTCGGCCAGTTCGGGATTGTCTTCCCGGATGGCCGACGATGCGACGACCGTACGGGCATCCCCCAGCTGTGCTGCGGCATGCCCCACGTGAACCCGCGCGCCCGCAGCCTCCAACGCCCGCAGGTAGGGCGAGTCCTGCCGATCGCTGCCGCTGACGGGGATGCCGAGTTGCAGGAATGCTGTGGCGATGCCGTTCATCCCCGACCCGCCGATCGCGATGAAGTGGACGGGCCCGAGGTCTGCCGGCTTCGGTAGCTCGATTGTCTCGACCAATCCCATCAGGTGGCGACCTCCAGCGCGTGTTCGGCAAGGACCCTCGCCGCATCGAGCTTGGCAACGCCGCGCAGCGTGGCTGACATTCCAGCCAAGCGGGAACGGTCGCCTATGAGAGCCGGGATATGCTCGGCGATCCAGTTTGCCGTACAGCTGTCGTCGGCTAGCAAGATGCCGCCGCCCGCGTCGACGATCGCCCGTGCGTTGCGAGCCTGTTCTCCGTTTCCGTGCGGATACGGAACGAAGATCGCCGGCAGCCCGACCGCCGCCGTCTCCAGCACAGTGCTCGCGCCGGAGCGACAAAGCATCAGATCGGCTGCCGCGTAGGCCTGCTCCATCCGGTCTACGTAAGCCACGGGTGAATAGCGAGCACCCGTCGCGGGGTCGGACGTGGCCAACGTCTGATCGTTGAGGTTCTTCGGACCGAGGACATGGAGCACCTGGACGCCGGCTGCGAGCAGGGCCTCGCGCGCTCCTCGCACCGCACTGTTGATGCTCAGGGCGCCCTGAGATCCCCCGCTGACGAGCAGGACCGGCAGGTCAGGGTGCAGCTGGAATTGTTCTCGCCCGGCAGCACGCGCTGCGGCACGATCCAGTTCGGTGATGGCGCGGCGCAGCGGGAGCCCGATGCAGGTCGCATGCGGCAGCGGGGTGTCCGGAAAAGACGTGTAGACATGCCGGGTCAAGCGGGCAGCGAGCCGATTGGCCAGACCCGGCAGTGCGTTCTGCTCGTGCAGGATGATCGGGAGTGCAAGCCGCCGGGCGGCCAAGTAGACCGGCGCCGACACGTACCCCCCGAACCCGAGCACCGCGTGTGCGTCGGCCCTGCGCAGCACGGCCACGGCCGCGGCGATGGCCTGCCACAACCGCGGTCCCACCAACGCCAGGTCGAGGCTTGGCCGCCGGGGCACTGGTACCGGGGGGATGAGTTCCAAGGGCAGCCCGGCCGCCGGAATCACCCTGGTCTCGAGTCCGCGCGCCGTTCCGACCGCAGTCAGCCGGGCGTCGGTCCGGAGCCGGCGCAACTCGAGCGCTGTCGCTATCAGGGGTGAGGTATGGCCGGCCGAGCCGCCACCCGCCAGCACGATGGAGACATCCCGCGTGCCAGCCTCGGCTTCGTCGCTTGGCCGCATCAGCTGCGCGGCGTCCGGGAGCCCACAACGGTGGTCATCCGAGGCAGAGGCTTTGCCGACCGCCTCGCGAACAGCTGGCGCGCCGCAGGCTCCCGTCGCGCGCAGGACAGCAGGACTCCAACAGCCAGCAGATTGGCGACCAGGGCCGACCCCCCGTAGGAGAGCAGCGGCAGCGGCACACCGGCAATCGGCAGCATCCGAAGCACCACAGCGAGGTTGATCAGTGCCTGAACGATGAACCACACGGTGACCCCGCCGGCCGCATACCTGGCGAAGTCGTCATCGGAGCGGCTGGCCACGCGCAACCCGGCGTAACCCAGAACCAGGAACAAGGCGAGCACGATGAGGCTGCCGAAAAGCCCCAGCTCCTCACCGATCACCGCGAAGATGAAGTCGGTGTGTGCCTCCGGCAGGCCGCCCCATTTCTGCCGGCTGGCACCCAGTCCGACACCCCACCAACCTCCGGAAGCGATCGCGTACATGCCGGCGTTGGCCTGGTCGTTGGCTCCGTTCAGCTGGGCGGTCGGATCGATGAAGGCGGCCAGCCGCCGCATGCGTACCGGGCTGGTGACGAACAGCGCGACGACGCCTGCCAACCCAGCGAGGCCGAGGCCGGCCAGCACCCGCATCGGCGCTCCCACGATCCACAACACCCCCACGGTGATGGCCGCTAGCACCACTGCCGTTCCGGCATCACCCTGGAAGACGACGAGCAAGATCAACAGACCGCACACCGGAAGATAGGGCACCAGCAGATGCTTGGGCTGGTCGAGCAGCTTTCGCTTGCGCGCCAGCAGCTCCGCCCCCCACACAATCATGGCCAGCTTGGCGAACTCCGCAGGCTGGATCGAGAACGACGGCACGCCGACGTCCAGCCAGTTGCGGTTGCCCTTCACCTCGACGCCCAGCGGAGTGTAGGTCAAGATCAACAAGACGAGAGCCAACGCGATGCCGAACCAGCTGATGACCCGCAACCTGGCGTGCGGGAGTTTCATGAGCAGCAATGCACCGACAAGTCCGGCCCCGAGAAAGATTGCCTGGCGCTTCACATAGAAGTAGGAGTCGTGGTGCCTGAGGTAGGCGCTCACGCTGGACGCGGACAGCACCATCAGCACCCCCAACGCCAGCAGGATCGCCGTGGCGCCCAGGACCAGGTGGTAGCTGGTCAGCGGCCGGTCGAGCAGAGCTCCGAGCCAAGCTGCCGCCGACTGCCGCGGTTCGGAGGCTGGCTTGCTCTCGCCCCATCCTCGAGGGGGGGTCAGCGTGGCCACCCGGGCTACTCCTTCGCTTCTCCGGTCCGGCCTCCCGCGCCGGATCGATGAACCAGATCCCGGACGGCCGCTGCGAAGGCGTCCCCCCGGGCGGCGTAGTCACGGTACATGTCCTTGCTGGCGCAGCCCGGCGCCAACAGCACCACGTCACCGGCATGAACGAGCGACGCAGCAGCCTGCACGGCCTGTGCCATGGCTCTAGTGTCAGGGGACTCGATCCGGATCACCGGGACGTCAGGCGCGTGTCGGGTCAGCGCCTGGGCCACGATCTCGCGATCCACGCCCAGCAGTACCGCTCCTCGAAGCTTGCTGCCGTGGGTCTTGATCAACTCATCGAAGCTGGTGCCCTTGGCCTGCCCACCGGCGAGCCAGACGATTTGTGTGTCGAACGCCTGCAGCGCGGCGTCGGCCGCGTGCGGGTTCGTGGCCTTGGAGTCGTTGATCCAGCGAACCCCCTCGTGGTCGGCGATCGTCTCGATCTTGTGGGCTCCAATCCGCATCCTGCGTAGGCCATCGCGGACCGCCGTGGCCGGGACGCCGAACGATCTGGCCAGTGCGGCGGCGGCCAGCGCGTTGGCCACGTTGTGCGGGGCGGGCGGGGAGACGTCGGTGATCTTGGCCAGTTCGAGCGCCGAGTCCCGGCGTTGCGCCACGAAGGCGCGATCGACAAGCAGGTCATCCACGACGCCGAGCATCGACAGGTCTGGGATGCCGAGGGTGAAGCCGATGGCCCTAGCCCCTTCGACCACCTCCGCCTCCTCGACCAGCCGCTCGGTGGCCGGCTCCGCCACGTTGTAGACGCAGCTGGCCTGCACGCCGGCGTAGATCTTGGCTTTCGCCTCCCGGTAGGCCTCGAAGCTGCCGTGCCATTCCAAGTGGTCGGGCTGGAGATTGAGGACAGCCGCCGAGTGCAAGGCCAGGGAGTTGGACCAGTGCAGCTGGTGGCTGGACAGCTCGACCGCTAGGACGTCGTACGGCTCCGGGTCAAGGAGGACCTCCATGATGGGCCGCCCGATGTTGCCGACCGCAGCACTCCTCAAGCCGGCGGCCGACAAGATGGAGTCGAGCATCTGCGTCGTCGTCGTCTTGCCGTTGGTTCCGGTAATGCCCAGCCACGGCACGATCTTGTGGGGCCGGCTCAGCCGCCACGCGAGCTCCACCTCACTCCAGATGGGCACTCCGCGCTCGATGGCGGCGGCCAGCAGCGAGTGGTCAGGGTGCCACCCCGTCGTGATTACCAGGTCGGCATCGGGCGGTAGCGCGTCCGCCGCGCCCGCGCCCAGCCGCACGGTGCCGCCGAGCACCTCCAAGAGCGTTCCCTTGTCGGCGTTGGTCGCGTCGTCACGTTCGTCGAGAACCGTGACCGTGGCACCGGACTGAAGCAGCCCGTCCGCAGCCGCAAAGCCAGAAACACCAACGCCTGCCACGACGACGTGTGCGTCCTGCCAAGCGGACGCCCCGTCGGCCTGGGGCAGCCAGGACAATCGCGTCATTTCCCCACCTCGGTCCGGTGGTCCGCTGTCTGGCCGCCGGCAGCGCTCATGCTCCGGCCACCCATTCGGCATAGAAGATGCCCAGGCCTCCGGCCACGAAGAGTCCGGCAATGATCCAGAATCTCATCACGATGGTGACCTGCGCCCAGTTCAGCAGTTCGAAGTGATGGTGGATGGGCGACATCTTGAACAACCGGCGTCCCTTGGTGATCTTGAAGAAGCCGACCTGCAAGATGACCGACATCACTTCGATGACCAGCAGGCCACCGAGGATGATCAGCAGCAGTTCGGTACGAGTGAAGATTGCCATGCCCGCGAGGGCGCCGCCGAGCGACAGCGAGCCGGTGTCACCCATGAATATCTTGGCCGGCTCCGCGTTCCACCACAGGAAGCCGAAACAGGCGCCGGCGAGCGCAATCGCGACCACCGCCAGGTCGTAAGGATCCCGCACCTCATAACACTTCGGCCCGGCCGATGCGGTGTACGCGCACGACTGGTTGTACTGCCAGATGTTGACCAGCGTGTAGGCGCCGAAGATCATCACGCAGGCACCGGAGGCCAAGCCGTCGAGCCCGTCGGTCAAGTTCACCCCGTTGCTCGCAGCGGCAATCAACAGCAGCACCCAGGGCACAACCAGGATGATGGGCAAATTGTCCAGCCATTCGATGTCCCGTAGGAAGGACACGGCCGGCGAGGCGGGGGTGATCCCCCGCTCGTCGGGAAACTGCAACGACAACACGGCGAATGCCACCGCTACCAGCGACTGGCCAGCGATCTTGGCCTTACTGCGCAGGCCGAGCGAGCGTTGCTTGCTGATCTTGATGAAGTCGTCGAGAAACCCGACAACGCCAAGTCCGGTGAACAAGAACAGGATCAACAACGCCGAGGCCGAGGGTCCGGTCCAAGTGATCAAGTGGCTCGCCAGGTAGGCAAAGAGCACCGCTGAGATGATCACCAGACCGCCCATGGTGGGCGTGCCCCGCTTGGTGTGGTGAGAGGTAGGGCCGTCGTCGCGGATCAGTTGGCCATAGCCCCTTCGGACCAGCACGCGGATCGCTAGCCGGGTGCCCAGCAGCGTGCCGAGCAGGGCGATGCTCCCCGCCAGAACGATGGTCTTCAACGGCGGGACTCCACCCCCGGGCTGGTGACCGACGGATCCTGGCGCAGGATCTCCTCAGCCACGGTGTCCAAGGCTAGGCCACGGGACGCTTTGACCAGGACGACGTCGGCGGGCGCAATACCGGCGAGAACCCGCTGCGTGGCCTCCACCTTGCTGCTCGCGATCACCGCCCTCTCGCCCGGTAGCCCTGCGTCGATGGCGGCTTCGACGACCTCCTCTGCATGGCTACCGACAGCGATCAGCCAAGAAACGCCGCACCGGGCCACGAGCGCCCCCAGAGCCGCATGCTCGGCCGAGGACGTGGCCCCGAGCTCGAGCATGTCACCCAGCACGGCCCAGGTTTGCCTGCCACCGCGGACGCGCCCCAGCTCGGCAACCGTCTCGAGCGCCGCCCGCATCGAGTCGGGATTCGCGTTGTACGCGTCGTTGATCACCAGCACGCCGTCCGGCCGGACCTGCAGCTCCATCCGCCAACGTGATCGTGGCTTGGCCGCGTGCAGCGCCGCGGCCATCGCCTCCAGCGGCGCACCGACCGCCATCGCCGCAGCGGCAGCGGCGACAGCATTCGCCACCTGATGTCGTCCGGAGAATGAAAGCTGGATGTTCACTTGACGGTAAGGCTCGCGCGGTAGGCAAGCGTGCAACGTAAAGCCAAAGCGGCCCAGGGCGTCGCTGATCAGTTCGGACGCCCAGACAGTGGAATCCCACTCGGGCTGCTTGTCGACGCCCACCGCCACCACCGTGGCCTTCGTCCGAGAGCGCATGGCCCAGACCAGCGGGTCATTCGCGTTGAGCACGGCCACGCCGGAGTCGGTGAGGGCTTCCACCAACTCGCCCTTGGCCTGCGCGATGGCTGGCCGGCCACCGAACTCACCGACGTGGGCCACCCCCACGTTGAGCACGAGAGCGACATCGGGGGGTGCTATCCGGCACAAGTAGGCAATGTGGCCGATGCCGCGAGCGCCCATTTCGGCCACCAGAAAGCGCGTCGTCGGCTCGATCCGTGCCACCGTCAGGGGGACACCGAGCTCATTGTTCAGATTGCCGACCGGCGACACGGTGGGGCCGGTGGTCTCGAGAAGCTGCGCGAGCAGATCCTTGGTGGAGGTTTTGCCCTGGGAACCTGTGATTGCCAGCACGCGCAGATCCCGTGCGTGACCGGCATCCACCTGGTCGCGCGCAAGGGCGCCCAGGGCCGCCAATGGATCCGGCACCACGAAGCACAATCCGCTATCAACTGGCCGGGAAACCAGTGCCGCCACCGCACCGCCGGCGCGAGCGCGGGCGACGAAGTCATGGCCGTCGGCTCGCTCACCTCGCAAGGCCACGAACAAAGCGCCCGGCGTCACAGCCCTCGAGTCTGCGACGAGAGACGTGATGGGCACGCTTTGGTCTCCAGCGCCGACTGGAGGGACACCGAGCACCTGCGCGGCATGCTGCACCGAAACCGGGATCATCGTGTTCCCCGACCGCGGTGGTTCGCCCACTCCTCCGCCACGACCTCCGCATCGTCGAAGGGGAGCACCTGGCCGCCTCTGATCTCCTGGCCTGTTTCGTGGCCCTTACCCAGGAGCGCGATCGCGTCGCCTGGTTCTGCCAGTGCCAGGGCTTGCCGAATGGCCCCGCGCCGGTCGCCGCCGTCGATCACCTCGATGGCACGGTCGCCAGCCCGGCGAGCAGCCTCGGCCCCGGCCCTGACCTGGGCCCGGATCGCCCCAGGCTCTTCGTTGCGAGGGTTGTCGTCGGTGATGATCACCACGTCGGCCGCGCTCGCCGCGGCTGCACCCATCGGCCCGCGCTTGTCGGGATCCCGATCACCGCCGCAGCCGAGAACGGCGATCCGGCGCCTGGCCGGAAGGACGCCGAGGGCAGCCGCTACGGCCTGCGGCGTGTGGGCGAAATCGACATAGACCCGCGGAGCGTCGGGACCGAGGTCGATCCGCTGCATCCTGCCGGGCACCGCAGCCTCAGCCAGGCTTGCGACGGCTCGGTCGAGGTCGACGCCAGCGGCGTCAAGCATGGCCACCGCTGTCAGGGCATTGCGCACGTTGAATTCCCCCGGCAGGCTCAACACGAAATCCACCTCGCGTGCCGCTAGCCGAGCGACCATCCGGAGGCGGCCGTCCGCCAGCTGCTCGACTTCGGTCACCAAGCAGTCCGCCGCCCGATCGTCGAGGCTGATCGTGGTCAGCCCCACGACGCCTGCGCGCCGGATACGATCCACGAGCTGCCTGCCGCGGGGGTCATCGACATTGACCACGGCATGCCGGGTCCGCTCCGGACTGAACAGCGACGCCTTGGCCTCGAAGTATGACTCCTCGTCATGATGGAAATCGAGATGGTCACGACCGAAGTTGGTAAAGGCCGCCACGTCGAAGTGGATGGCGTCGACCCGGCCGAGCACCAGCGCATGCGACGACACCTCCATCGCGACTGAGTCGGCGCCGGCTTCGCGCAGGTAGCCGAGTAAGGCCTGCAACTCGGGGGACTCCGGCGTCGTCACTGTGTTCCGGACCGCGGCGAGTGGCCGACCGTTCAACAAGAAGCCGACAGTCCCGACCACGCCGACCCGATGGCCGGCGGCACGTAGCGCTGCGTCGAGCAGGAATGTGGTCGTCGTCTTGCCGTTGGTGCCGGTCACCGCAAACATTTTCAGTGCATCAGCTGGACAGCCATAAATCCGGGCGGCAAGACCAGCCATCTCGCTCCTGGGATCGGCCACGACCTGCACCGTCCCGCCGGCACCGGCGAACACCGGTACGCCAGTCTTCGCGATCTGGGCGACGACACCGTCGCGGGTGATGAGTCCGCGGCCTGTCTCGTCAGTCAGCACGGCCACCGCACCGGAGGCCAGCGCATCCGACACGAATGAGGCACCGTGCCGAGCAGCGCCCGGAAGCGCGACGTAGAGATCTCCTGGCTGCACCAGCCGGGAGTCGGCCGTAATTCCGCCAACGTCGACCGTCGCTGCAGTGTTGATCAGGTCGGCGAGCGGGACACGCGGCTGCGACCTCGGCCGCAGCGCTGCCAAGCCCTGCTTCGACGTGTGCTCTTCAGACACGACCCCGACGCTATCTGCTTACCACTCGGTAGGCCGGGGCTTGTGGTCCTTCGCATTCGGGGCGACCGAGTAGCGGGGTAGCGCGAACTCCATGATGTCGCGATAGGGCGGGGCCGCTACGCCCGAGCCGGTGTCGCCTTTGCGTGGATTACTGACGACGACGTAGGTCAAGAGCTGGGGATCGTGGAGCGGAGCGAATCCGAGGAAGGACGTGACGTAGCCGCGGTAACACCGGCAGGCGGGGTCGGCCCGCTGCGCCGTACCGGTCTTGCCGCCGCTCTGGTACGCATCCAGCTTGAGACTGCGCTGACCGTTCTCGCTGTCGATCACAGCCTCCATCAGGTCGCGCAAAGCAGCCGATGCGGATTCGGAAATGATTCGCCGCGGCTGGCGATCGCCCAGCGGCACGGGCTTGCCCGAACCGTTCGTCCCGCTTTTCAGAACGGTCGGCGGGTTGTAGATCCCGTGATTCACCAACCCCGCGACGGCGGCAGCCTCCTGAATCCCGGTCACCGCCAGCGCCTGACCGAAAGCGATCTGATCACGCTGCACGTCGGACATGTCGGCACCGGGCAGGATGCCTGCCGACTCGCCAGGCAGTTCGATTCCGGTCCGAGCGCCAAGGCCGAATCGGGTGAGGTAATCGGAAAGAACCCGCTTGTCGAGCTGCCGGGTGAGCAGCGCCGTGCCGATGTTGGACGAGTCGGCGATCACTCCCCGCATCAGGTAGTGCAGCTCGCCGTGACCGAAGTGGTCCCCGATTGTCAACGGTCCGGATCGAAGCCGCGACGGAATCGTCACGCGGGTCTCCGGAGTCGCGGTTCCCGAATCAAGCAGGGCGGCCGAAGTCACCACCTTTTGCACACTGCCCGGCTCGTAAGGAGCCGCGACAGCTCGGTTGCCGCGGTCGTCCCGCGCCGAGCCACCCACATTCGTCGGATCGACGATCGGCGCGTTGGCCATCGCCAAGACCTCACCTGTCTTGACGTTCAATGTGATGGCGAAACCCCAATCGGCCCGCATCCGTCGTACCTGCGTGGCCAGCCGGCGCTCGGCCACCCATTGCAACTCGGCGTCGATGGTCAACTGGAGATCTACGCCATCCTGGGCAGGGACGACCGTGCTGGTGCCGAGCGGAATTTTGCTGCCGTTCGGGGCGATCTCGTAACTCTCCTTTCCTTCCACGCCGGCAAGTTCGCGGTTCATGGAAAGCTCGACGCCCGCTTGACCCTTGCCGTTGGCGCCGACGAAGCCGATGACCGATGTTCCGACACTTCCACCGGGGTAGGTGCGAATCGGGTCAGGTTCGCGAAAGACGCCGTAGATGCGCCTCTTGGAAAGCTCGGCGGCGATCTGGGTATAGGTCTGGGCCGGCACCTTCTTCTTGAGGTAGACGAAGTGGGTGTTGGGCTTGGTCAGCAGCCGGATCAGCTCCGGCTCCACCATTCGCAGGGGCCCGGTCAGGATGCCGGCTATCTCGACTGCTTTGGGGCTGGTCAGCGTCGGGTCGGCGGTGACGGCCACGGCGGGTTGCGTGGCGGCGAGCACCACACCGTTGCGATCGGTGATCTGTCCGCGTGATGGCAGTAGGGGAAGCGTGGTTGTCAGCTGATCAGCGGTCTGCGCGGCGTAAACGGACGAATCGAACCCCTGCAGCTGTAGCAGTCGCCCGGCGCACATGGACAAGGAAATCGCCAGCACGAGAAGGACTGCATGCAACCGCTTGGATGTGCTGGCCAGTGGGATGCGCAGGGCTCGCTGTCGGCTCGACGGCCTCCGGCTTGCTGCACCCCGAGGAACAGACCTGGGGCGCACACCTGCTCCGGCCGGCGGAGGACCCTGACCATGGGTTGCCATCTCAGCGGATTCCCTGATCGGCTGACTCCGACTCCCCCGCCCCGCCCCGCGTGGCTGGCCGCTGCGCCTGGTCGGCCGCTGCTCGCTCGGCAGCTTCGGTCGCCGCGGAGGATCTCTGTTCCTCGGCTGCCTTAGCCGCCGCAGCGGCTCGCTTCTTCGCCTCCGCGGCAGCCTGTCGCGCGGCCAGCTCGGCCGGTGTGCGCACGATCAGGTCCGGTGACTCATCCCCGCTGACCGGCTTTGCCTTGCCGACGACCTTGCCCCCCGGTACCACCAAGAACGCCGGACGCGGGTTCGGCCGCATGCCGAGCGCTGAAGCTTGACGTGCCAGCTCCGGTGGCGCTCTGAGTTGATCAATCTGGGCCTGCAGGGCCGCCTGGTCGTAAGCAAGGGCGGTGGCCTGCCGGTTGAGCGTACGGAACTGAAATGCCTGGTTCTGCAGAGTGGTGTTGAGCATCAGCAGTCCCGCCATCCCGGCCCCGAAGAAGGCGATCAGCACCAGCACGAACGGCAGGCGTGCCAGCCTGGTCGGCACCCGAGGTACGACCCGCAGCCATCGCCCGCCGGCCTGCACATCCGCGCCGCTACCGGACCCCAGTGGCGCCCACAGCGCGCTCATCCGCCAGCTCCTCCGCGCTCGGGCGCCGCGATTCGTTCGGCCGCCCGCAGGCGTGCCGACGCCGCCCGGGGATTCGCCGCCACCTCCGTCGCAGTGGGTCGGGTGGCTCCCTTCGTGAGCAGACGTAACTGCGGCCGAAGCTCGGCAGGCACGACCGGCAGGTCCCGCGGTGCCCGATCATGGGCGGCGGCGCTCAGCACCTGTTTCACCAGCCGGTCCTCCAAGGAGTGATAGGCCAGAACCGCGATCCGGCCGCCGAGGGAGAGTGCAGCTATCGCGTCCGGCAGCACCGATTCGAGGGACTCCAGTTCTTGGTTGACCTCAATGCGTAGCGCCTGGAATGTCCGCTTTGCGGGGTGGCCGCCGCTCCGGCGGGCAGCCATCGGTATGGCAGCGTCGATCAGTTCCACCAATCGGGCTGACGTGTGGAACGGCGTGTCCGCACGCGCCGCGACGATGCGGTCGGCGATGCGGGTAGCGAAGCGTTCCTCTCCGTAGCGGCGCAGCACAGCGGCCAGCTCGGCGGCGCTATAGGTGTTGAGGACATCCGCGGCGGTCTTGCCGGAAGGCCCCATGCGCATGTCCAACGGCGCATCAACCGCATACGCGAAGCCGCGCTGGAGGTCGTCGATCTGGAGCGATGACAGCCCCAGGTCGAGGAGAACGCCCTGCACTGCCTGCAAGCCAAGGTCGTCGAGCACTTCCGGCAGTTGGTCGTAGACCGCCTCGATCAGGGTGATGCGGTCGGCGAACGACGCCAGTCGGCGACTGGCAATGGCGAGCGCCTGAGGATCGCGATCAAGACCAATCAGCGACGCCTGTGGGCAGGCGCGCAACAAGGCCTCGGCATGACCGCCGAGCCCTAGCGTGCAGTCGACCAGGACGCATTGGCCGCCGGATGCGCTCGGCGCCTCGAGTGGGGGCGAGAGGAGGGCAACCACTTCGGAAAGCAACACGGGAACATGGGCCGGCGGCGGGTTCATGCCAGCCATCCCATAAGAGCCCAGAGGACACCGGTGACCAGCAGGGACCCGACGAGGGAGAGGGAGGCGGCACAGATACTGTCGCGAGCTTCGTGGCGGATACGCCGTTCTGTCGCCGAGCCGGAACCCTCCGGCGTCGGCGAGCGCGGCCATACCACCGCCATCTCGACCCACCCACTTTCCATCCTCCCCGCTCGCGGCCGGGGTGACTCGTGTCCTGAGGTTTCAACCCGAGATCCGCGGGAGTCCTACCTGGCGCCGGGGAAGGTGCGTCAGGGAGTTCGAACCTGCGGGTTGAAGCCTCAGGACACGAGTCCTCTTACGGTGTGCTGCTCGCGGCCTTCCGGTCACATGATCGGAGCAGCCGTCTCATCCAGTTCGGCGAAGGCCGACTCTTTCGCCGCGGAGTAGTCCTCCCAGGCCCGCGCATCCCAGATCTCCACTCGGTCAAGGGCCCCCACGACGACACACTCTTTGTCCAGTCCGGCGTAGGTCCGCAAGTGAGGTGGGATCGTGATGCGGCCCTGCTTGTCCGGAGTGTCGTCCGAGGCACCCGACGCGAGCATGCGCTGGTAGTCACGGGACTTCTGGTCGGATGGGGCGGCTCTTGCCGCCGAAGCCATCTCAACGAACGTGCGCAACGGCCAGATCGCCAGGCATCTCTCCTGGAATCGCGTGATCACCAGACCGTCCGCCAGTTCCTCTCGAAACTTCGCCGGAAGAAACAGTCGGCCTTTCTCGTCAAGCTTCGGAGTGTGGGTGCCGAGAAAGTACATCGGCCCCCCTCCTTGCTCTCCGATCAGCCCCATGCCTCCACTTTGCGCCACTGTACTCCACTTTGCACCACTTGCCACCAGTTTGACTCGGAAAGCTGTCTAGCGGCGTGTTGGGAAGGCGCAGGACCCATCGGATCAGTCGCGTAGGGTGAGAACGTCGCTTACACGGAGGTCTGGTGAGCCTGAGTTACGACAAGATCGAAACCCGCGCGGTCGAGGCGCGCCCATCGGCCTATTCCCTGGGTGATGTCGTTGCGGTGGTCGGAAGGGTCCGCCACGCGATCGAGAGCGTCATCGAGGGCAAGCGCAGCTCCATCGACCTCGCACTGGTCGTCTTGCTTGCCGAGGGACACCTGTTGGTCGAGGACGTGCCTGGAGTCGGCAAGACCATGCTCGCCAAAGCCCTCGGCCGCTCCATTGCCTGCTCGGTCCGCCGGTTGCAGTTCACTCCGGACTTGTTGCCGTCGGACATCACGGGCGTGTCGGTGTTCAACCAAGAGACTCGGGACTTCGAGTTCAAGCCGGGCGGCATCTTCGCCAACATCGTGGTCGGCGACGAGATCAACCGTGCCTCACCGAAGACTCAGTCGGCACTGCTGGAGTCGATGGAGGAGCGCCAGGTCAGCGTGGACGGCACGACCTACGTGCTGGAGACGCCCTTCATGGTGGTCGCCACGCAGAACCCCATCGAGATGGAAGGCACCTACCCGCTGCCAGAAGCCCAACGCGATCGTTTCATGGCACGCATTCAGATGGGGTACCCAACGCCGAGTGCCGAGCTTGACATGCTGGAGTCGCACGGTACGTCGGATCCATTGGCGGAATTGCGACCGGTCACTGACGGTCAGACGATTCGCGGCCTGATCGACGCGGTGAAGACCGTCTATCTGAGTCCAGCGGTCAAGCACTACCTCGTGCAGGTTGTCAATGCGACCCGCAACTCGCGGGACTTACGGCTGGGCGCCTCCCCCCGGGCCACCTTGCAGCTGCTTCGGGCTAGCCGTGCCTTCGCTGCTCTTTCCGGTCGTGATTACGTGAGTCCCGATGACGTCGCCTCACTTGCGGTCTCCGTGCTGGCCCATCGGGTGCTGCCGTCGACTGACGCGCAGCTGGCCCGTCACACGGTGAACGACATCATCGCCCAAGCAGTCGCCTCGGTACACATTTCCGACCGGAGGTAATCAGCCATGCGAAAGACCTGGCGGCTGCTGACACCTCGTGGCCGTTTCTTCATCCTCGGCGGATTGGCCGTCGTCGTGGGGTCGATGGCCGCCGGCCAACGTGACGTGATGCGGATCGGCTTGCTGTTGTTGGTCTTGCCAGTGATCGCCGCCATTCTCGTCGCTCGGGCCCGGCTTCGGATGTCGTGTGAGCGCTCGGTCGAGCCCGCGCAAGTGCCCTTGGGCTCGCCGATGCGCGGCAAGATCAGCCTCGGTCAAGACGGACGGCTGCCTGCCGGAATCCTGCTGCTGGAGGACATCGTGCCGCGGGAGCTCGGTAGCCGGCCACGCTTTCTGGTGGACAAAGCGGACCTGAGTTGGCGTCGCATCGTGGAGTATCCGCTGCTCGGCCGGGTTCGGGGGCGCTTCTCAACCGGCCCGCTGCGAGTGCGCACCAGCGATCCGTTCGGGCTGGTCCAGTTGGACCGTCAGTTCTCGGCCACGACGCAGGTGATGGTGACGCCACGTGTCGTGCCATTGCCTGCTCTTCGTACGACTGGCGGGGCGGGCAGCACCGGTGAAGTCCGGCCGCACCGGGTGGGTGTCGTGGGGCAGGACGATGCCCTTGTCCGAGAGTACCGGCAGGGCGATGATGTCCGGCGAATCCACTGGCGTTCGACCGCACGGTGGGGGGAACTGATGGTGCGTCGGGAGGAGCAAGCGTGGGATCCGAGCGCCAGCATCGTCCTCGACTCACGGATGTCGTCGCACGCCGGCCGCGGTATGAACAACTCGATCGAGTGGGCGATCTCTGCGGCCGCCTCCATCGCCCTGCACTTTCTCGACGATGGCTTCAGTGTCGAGATCTACGAGGCCGACGGCCCGCTGCGCATCACCGGGAGCATGGGGCAGCACAGCTCCGCGTCGCCCGAGCTGGTGATCAGCCGCCTCACCGACCTCCAGGCACGCCAGACGGCCACGCTGCACTATGCCATGGAGTCTGCGGCGTCCGATCGGCCGGGGCAGCTGGTGATCGCCATCCTGGGCCGGATGAACGCCGAGGACGCCAATGCCCTGCTTCGCGGGCGACGAAGTCGGGCGCAGGGTCTGGCGCTGGTGCTCGATATCGATAGCTTCGCCGATTATCCCGCCGGCGGCCAGGTTCGAGCGCAGCAGGAGCTGGCCATGTCGATCCTGAGGGACAACCAGTGGCGGGTGGTCGAGGTGAGACGTGGCATGGGCGTGGCCGAGGCGTGGTCGCTCCTCGACCAGTTGGGGGCGGCCGCCTGATGCGCGCCTCGGATCGGATGGGCATTGCCGTCATCTTCTCCGTGTTGCTGGCGACCTTTCCCGTCACCCCGCTGACCACCGACAGCAGCTTCCTTGGTCTTAGCTGGCTGCTGATCGTGGTTCTGGGCGGCTCGACCATCGCAATGCGACGGGCCAGGTTAGCCAACAGCACCGTGCTCGGTGTTCAGCTCCTGATCTTGGTCGTCGCCACCTTCGCGCTGAGCGCCACGATGCCGGGCCGGGGCGAGCCCTGGTACACCCACGTCAGCATGCTGTGGCAAGCCGGGGTGGAGCACATGCGCACCCAGACTTCCCCGATGGATCCCAACGACGGAGTGAAGTTCATCTTCGTCACGGTGATCGGCGTGATCATGATCATGACTGATCTGTTGGTGTCCGGCATCGGACGTCCGGTCTGGGGAATTGCTCCGCCGGCCACCCTCTTTCTGGTGCCGGCGATCGGGCTGCGTAGCGACTCCGGCGCGGGTAGCTTCCTATGCATCGCCGTGGGGTACTTGGCGATCTTGGTCGCCGAAGGGTTGAACTCGACGGCTCGCTGGACGCGGGGGCTGACCCGCGACTCGGCCGAAGGTTTCGGGATGGCGACGCCCGTGGTCTGGCGGGCCGCCGGTTACCTCGGAGTCTCGGCCCTGGTTGCCACGCTGTTCCTTGGTGTAGCGCTGCCGACGCTCACGTTGCCCGGGTTCGGCTACGGTTACGGACCGGGTGGCAGCGGACCCCTTCAGCTCACCGATCCCACGCTCGACCTGCGCCGGAACCTCAACCAGCCGAACGATCGGGAGGTGATCGAGTACCAGTCCGATCCTCCTGGTGGGGTCTACCTTCGCCTGGCTTCACTACCGCAATTCAACGCGGCCGGATGGAGGAGTGTGGAAATCCGCCTGGACAGCGGCTCCACCTTGCCGGCGATTCCCGGTGCCATCGGTGATCCCGGGACCACCCGGAACACGACGATCCAGGTTCTCGATTTCCGATCGCAGTACCTGCCGATGCCATACGCGCCGCGCACGTTCGATGCCGCCGGAGACTGGAGGTTCGACGCCAACTCATTGATCGTGGTGAATGGCAACGACCGCGCCGATGCACTGCGTCATCTGACCTATTCAGTACAGAGCGTCGACATCACGCCCGAGGTGGAGAAGCTGGACGAAGCGCCAACCGGGACGCCACCGGACGCTGCGATCACGGCAGCCGTGCCACGGGACCTGCCGAGATCACTCAGCACGCTGACCGACGAGGTGACCAAAGATGCTGAGACGCCCACCCAAAAGGCCGCGGCCATTCAGGCCTACCTCCGAAGCAGCCGGTTCACTTACAGCACCGAGCCGCAGCCGGGCAGTGGTTACCAGGCACTGGAAAGATTTCTCCTGGAGGACCGGACAGGTTACTGCGAACAGTTCGCTGCCTCGATGGCCATGATGGCCCGAGTTGCGGGCATTCCTTCTCGGGTCTCCGTCGGGTTCTTGCCCGGACGCCAGAACGGCGACCGGTGGACGGTCTCGATCCGGGACATGCACGCCTGGCCGGAGCTGTACTTCGCCGGGTATGGCTGGGTGCGCTTTGAGCCAACCCCGGGCAGCGTTACGGGATCGGCGCCGGCCTGGACCGTACCCGACAGCACCGGCGGCGGCGAGGATCCGAGCACCGATCCGAGCAGCGAGGCCAGCAGCGCTGCGCCGAGCGACGCGGCGACCGTCTCTGCCGCACCCAGTCTTGACCCCACAACGACGGCTAGCTCGGAGGGGTTCTGGACATTTGGCAAGTCCGCGCTAGCCGCCGGGATCGGTCTCGTCGTCCTCTTGATCTTGGCCGCCCCGGCAACGCTGAGAGTTCGGCGGCGTACTGCGCGGCTATCGCCGGAGGCGCCGGCCGAGCAGCAGGTCGAGTCGGCATGGGCGGAGATCCGAGACACGGTGGTCGACTACGGCGGATCGTGGCCTGATGGCTCACCGAGGGCGATTGGCCGCGAGGTCGGCGCTCAACTTGATCAGCCGGAATCGTCCGCGATGGCTTCGGTGGCGACCTTGGTCGAGCGCTCCCGCTACGCCCGGGTCTTCACCGACGCGCAGGCGACTCGTGATCTTCCGCGAGTGACCGAGGATATTCGGAAGGGCATCGCCGGACCCCAAACTCTACGCCGCAAGGCGCTCGCCAATTTCTTGCCGAAGTCGATCTTTCGCCGAACCCCGAAGGACTAGAAGCCTGACTCGTCGCGGCGGCGACGCCAGCGCTCCTCCATCTTGTCCATGAAACCCTGGCCGTCAGGGCGCGACCCCTGCGGGGTCTTGGCCCGGTCGCTGCCGCGACCTGGATCCGGACCACTGCCGACATGCTGCCATGAGTAGATCGCAGTCACCGCGGCAATGACCATGATCACAAAACCAAGCACACTCAAGAAGAGTTGGGTGGAGATTCCCACGATGAGCAGGGCCAAGCCGGCGAAGAACCCAACCCCGGCGAGTGCGGCCCGCCGGCGGTGTACCCGGCGAGAACCGGTACCGCGGAGCGTGTTGACGAGCTTGGGGTCTTCGGCTGCCAGCGCAGCTTCCATCTGCTCGAGAAGCCGCTGCTCCTCGTCCGAGAGGGCCATCGGCCACCTCCCCACGGGTTCTCGTCGTGCGCGTGTGGTCATGATACGCGCCTTCCACTTTTCGAGGGTCGCGAGCTAAGAAACGTTCGAACCCGAACAAGATGGATGGCGCGTCACGCCGCTCGTGCTGGATGGGTGAAATCTGATTGCAAGTCTAGGTGGCGGAGCCACGTAGAGGAACCCGCGGCAACGATCGATGCCAAACTGCATCACGTCGGTGGAGCGCTACGGGCGAAGAGAGCCGATCTGCCCGAAGGCCGCTGGCCCGCGTCGCGTCAATATCGCGCGTTGGACCGCAGCAGGCCCAAACTTCCCGACCGCGGCGTCAACTGCCTGTTCAGCCTCACGCCAGCCAAACTCAGGGTCGGTGAGTTGTGGCTGCCGATAGACCTGGCTCGCGGCGACTAAGCCCTCGACCCGAACGCCGACCCGGCGGATTCGGGCTCGGTCCAACTGGAGCCTGTCGTAGAGGGTCAGCGCGTGGGCATAGATCTCGTCGGTCACGTCGGTTGGTGTCGTCGCCGTGATCGAGCGAGTGAGCTCGGAGAAGTTGGCGAAGCGCACCGCGATCGTCACGGTCCTGCCGAGCACGCGCTGCTTGCGCATCCGGGACGCCGTACGAGCGCACATTCGCAGCAGCTCCCGGCGAACGACGGCCGGGTCATCGGTGTCACGGCCGAAGGTCTCCTGGGATCCGACGCTGCGCTCTGGCACTCGTGAGGTGACCCGCCGCCCGTCGCGGCCCCAGGCGAGTTCCTGCAGCATGCCGCCCCAGTGCGGTCCGAAGCCTCGACGCAAAGCCGGTCGAGGCATTCGCGCAAGTTCGCCGACCCGGTAAATGCCGAGCCGGTGCAGCCGCTCGGTGGTGGCCGGCCCGACGCCCCACATGGCCTCAACCGGTAAGGGATGCAGGAAATCGGCCACCCGATCTGGGGATACCTCGATCAAGCCATCGGGCTTCGCCTGCCGCGAGCCCACCTTGGCGACGAACTTCGACGGTCCGATGCCCACCGAACAGGTGATCTGCTGCTCATCAGCCACTATGGCGCGAACATACTCACCGACCGCCGTCGCCGAGCCGAACATCCGGAGCGAGCCGGTGATATCGAGGAACGCCTCGTCGATGGACGCCGACTCGACCACCGACGTCACCGAGCCGAACACCGCGGCAATGGCCTGGGAGACGGCGCTATAGCTGTCGAAGTCGGGATCGACGAAGGTCGCCTGGGGCGCGAGCTGACGAGCTTTCGCAGACGGCATGCCGGACCGTACGCCGGAGGCTCTAGCCTCGTAGCTGGCCGACAGCACGACGCCTCGGGGAAAGCCACCGACGATGACTGCGGTCCCCCGCAGTTCGGGGCGTCGGCGCAGTTCGACGGAGGCGTAGAAGGCGTCCATATCGACGTGCATGATGACCCGCCCCGCCATGGATCCCCCTCCCCAGGGATCGAACCTATGTTCGATAGCGTATCGCCGATCACGCCTTCAGAGCGAGCGGGAGATAGCAGCGAAGATGTGGACCTGAGGGGCTACGGCTCGAAAGGCCGGGTCCTGGCTAACGTCGGATTCCAACCCGGTCAGTTCGGTGTAGGCCGACACGTCGCTATCGAGGAGCGACTCGGGCACATGATCGGCGATGGCACCGATCCCGTGGCTGGCGAGCACGGTGAAGCCCGCATCCTGCACGAGGCCGATCACGTGATCATGATCGAATCGCCGCGGGTCGGCGAATGTTCGCCGAGCCTGACTGATGTGGCCGGCGATCGCCTGGGCCAGCACGGCCGCCTGGCGTTGAGAGACGAGCAAGCTCAAGACGCCGCCCGGTCGCAACACTCGCGACATGGCGTCCAGGGCTTCGGGCGGTGAGTCGACGACCTCCAGAACCCGATGACAGACCACGACGTCGACAGCGTGGTCACCCACCAGGCGGACCAGATCACCGGCATCTCCTTGCACGCCCCGGATGCGGCCGCTCAGGCCGGCGTCCGTCGTCCGTCGATTGAGCGAAGCGAGAGCGTCGGGACTGGGGTCGATGACCATGACTGCATGGCCCTGGCTGGCCAGTAAGGCCGCCAGGCCACCCGTCCCGCCACCGAGGTCGACGATCTCGAGGGGGCGGAACTCCCCAGGAATAAGCTGGCCGATCTGCGACTCGAGCAGCTGCAACAGGAAGCTCTGCGACACCGGACGACGGCGCCGCAGCTCAGTCATCGGTCCTCCTTCGTCAATTCAAGGCTGGTCGGGTCGAAAGCCTAGTTCTGCCTGACCGCCGCCCGCGACGGCCGCCGAGTCGTTACCAAGGTGGAAGCCGGTGCGGCCGTACGCTCGACTGGGCCGCAAGCCGTCGCCGGATTATCACCTGATCTCGGACGGAAGCACGACAATGACTGGGGTGGCGTGAGGGCACGAGGAATCGCTCAGGCGGCAGCGCTCGTCACAGGGCTGACCGCGGGATCGGCGATTCTCGGCTTCCTGCGCGATGTCGTGATCGCGGGCGTGTTCGGTGCAGGCGCCAGCTTGGACGCCTACCTCGTATCCCAGGGACTGATGAATCTCGTGCTGGCGCTGATTGCCGGTGCCATGGCAAAGGCGACCGTCCCAGTGCTCGCAGCACAGACCGCCGGGGAAGCCGGCGGCTCGAGCAAGGCTGGCCACACGCTGTCCGTCGTGCTGACGGTCACGCTTCTCATCCTCGGGCTCGGGTCGCTGATCATGGCGCTGGCTGCCGATGTGGTGGTCGCAGTGCTGGCGCCTGGATTCGCAGGCTCGCAAGCGGAGCTCGCCGCGTTCCTGGCCCGGATCGTGCTCATCGCGACGGTGTTGATCGCCGGCACCAACCTGCTCGCGGCTGCAGCCGAGGCGCATCGCCGGTTCTTCTGGTCAGGGATCCAGGGGATTCCGTTCAATCTGATCATGATCGGTTCGGCGGTCTGGCTGGGCCCTCGGTACGGCGTCACCGCCCTGGCCATCGGGTTCGTCGCCGGCTCCGCTGCCAGGCTGGCGTGCCAGCTGGTGCCGCTTCGAGCTTTGCAATTGCGACTCCGGGCATCTCTGAACCTGCATGATCCGGGCTTCCGGGCCATCGCCGCCCTGGTGCCCCCGCTTCTGCTGGGCAGCGCTCTGGGCAATGTCAACACCTTGGTCGACCGGGCCGTCGGATCAATGGTGGGCGAGGGAACCATTTCGTCGCTCGGGTACGCCTGGCGCATCATCGGGCTCGGTGAGACCCTGCTGGTCGCATCACTGCTGACCGCGCTCTATCCAGCATTCGGCGCGGCCGCCGGCGACCGCGATCTGGCCGAGATGCGGCGGCTGGTCGGCAGAGGTCTCGCCACCGTGGCGACAGTGCTGCTGCCGGTGTGCGGCTTTCTGCTCGTCTGCGCCGGCCCGCTGGTGGCGCTGCTCTTCCAGCACGGCAGCTTTGGGCCCAGCGACACCCAGCGAACAGCCACAGCCGTGCTCTGGTACGCGCCCGCCTTGGTGGCCCTCGGCTGGCGGGAATTGGTGGTGCGCGCCTCCTACGCCCTCGGCGACACGCGCAGACCGGTGCTGGTGGCGGTTGTCGCGATGGCCGTCAATGTCGTCGGGGATCTGAGTCTGGGGCTTGCCTTCGGCATCAAGGGGCTGGCGGCATCTACCTCTTTGTCGCTGGTCTGCGCTGCCCTGGTCAACACCTGGCTGTTGGGTGCGCGCCACCGGGCCGTGGACCTCAAGCCGTTGTTCGGAATGGTAGGACGGACGGCCGCTGCGGCGGCCGCCGGAACAGCGGCGGGAGCGCTGGTGCGACGCCTGCTGGGTCCCGTGGTCGGTCAGGGCATTATGGCCGAGCTGTTGTTGCTGTCATCGGTCGCCTGCGCAGTACTCATGATCTCTGTGGCCGGGCTGTACGTGCTGCGTGCGCCAGAGCGGCGTCTGCTCGGTGACGCAATAGACATCGTCACTCCCAGGCGGCGATGACCAGTCCGGTTGCCGCCGGAAGAGCGAGTCAGGCGGGTCTCACCAGAACGAAGGGCGTGCTTCTCAGCCGCTGGCCCATCGGATTGTCGCCGAGCACCGCGGCGAGCGTCGCGGCCGGAATGGACCTTGGCGAGGTTGCGCGGATAGAACCGCCGTAGTCGTTGAGGTCGACGATGCTCACGCCGATGCCCAGCGCCCGCTCGAGATCGGCGCAGATCCATTGCGCCACTGCGGTCTTCAAGGGCGGGAAGAGCACCTTCTCGTAAGGGGGTCGGCCTCCGTCGATGTCCCGAGCGATCGAGCCGGCCAGCCGGTAGAACGTTCCGCGCAGACCGAGCGGTCGGGTGAGCGCGCAGCCCAAGGCCGCGGCGATCGCTCGTGTCTGGCCGATGGATCTGATCACGTATTCCATCTTTTCCGGCACCGACAAGCCGCACGAATCCGTGCGAGGCCGGACGTGGCTGGCCAGCATCAGGGCCAGTCGTCCTGGCTGCACGGTGCCGATGTCAACCACTCGGCCGGTGAGCAGAATGACCACCTTTTCACTGACGGCGACAGTGTCGCCGAGGCGGGCGTCGTGCAGGCTCTCCTTCAAGCACAAGATCAACTCGTCGTCCTCCCGCAGCCAGCGGGTGTGCACCGCGTGGCGGAGGTAGTCCGCGCCAGCCACATGGACCCGACTCCATGCGTGAGCGTGGTCCTCGGCTTGGAGCGTTGCGGAGACGATGGTCATGTCAACTCCTGAAAGGTGTGCTTGGAGTGGTCGATGTGACGATAGAGACTGATGTGATCAGTGTGGCGACTTCGCCAGCCAAGGGGAAGAGGCCAAGGCTGGTAATCGCCGGTGTGTCTCGTCACGATTCGGTGACGCACGGCCACCTCGCACCGTCACGATTCGGTCACGCAGCCACCTCGGACCGTCAAGTGCGGCGCCGAGGACAGACGCCCGTTAGGCGGATGCGGCCCGGGAGCGCTCCACCATGGCCAGAAAGCACTGTGTGTCACGCAGCAGGTCGTCCGCTTCGCGGGCGCTGACGATCGTCGTGGCACCCGCCCGCACGGCTTCTCGTTTCGCCTGTGTCGCGGCAAAGAAGGCTGCCCATTCGGCGAACTCAGGGGCTACATCGGCCAGCATCCGCCAGACGTTCCGAGGCCGGCCGCCTCGATGCGCCAGCGCGGGATTGGCCCGCCATGCGAGGAGCACCGCAGCGATCTGCAATGCGGCCAGGTGTGCCGCGAGGTAGCGATCGCTCGGCCGCTCGGCTAGCTCAGCCGCCAGAATCGCGCTTCGGGCACGCCGCAGATCCAGTTGGGTGGGGTAATCGGGCATCGATCGAACCTCGGGTCGGTGCGGATAGCGAACTCGACCCGGGTTGGCGGCCTCGGTGTGGACGGGGGTCGAGAACCACCCACACCGAGGCAAGCCCAGGGCGCGTGCCGCGAACACTGCGCCGCTTCGGACAAGCGACCCTTGAGGCCCTTCCCCAAGTACCCCATATAGAACGCTTGTTCGAACTCGGACAACGCTACACCACTGCTCGGACAATGCGTCAAGCGCAAGGGTGATTCTGGCGTGTCCAGCGGGAATCGATCATGCATGCCAGCGCCTGGCGGCGCCGCACCCGTGTCGCCGGGGAGGTCGGAGCGCGGAGCGCGGCCAACCGGCGACCGAGCTACGTCAGCCGCCCCAGCCCGTGGGGAAGACCTCGAAGGCGGCGGCCATCGGCACGCCGAGCCGGGTGCCGGCCTGCCGTGCGCCACCTTCCAGAAACTCGGCCGGATCGAAATGTTCCCAGCCAAGTCCGTCGATGTAGGCCCGGTGCGCCTTGAGCGATGCCACCCCGCGGTCGAAGGTCGCGGTCGTCTCGATGGCGTGGGTCGCCTGCGGGGAGGCGAATACCCACACCTGCTGAACGCCGTGCCAGGGCTCCAGCCCGCCTTCGCCGAGTTGCTCGGGGAAGATCCAGCGGTTGGCCGCATCGCTCACCGCGTCCAGTGTCGCCTTTCCCGCCGCAATGTGGTCGGCCGAATTCAGCGACTTGCCGCCCCAGGTTTCACGGAAGTTCATGGTGATCACGATCTCCGGCCGCTGCTGGCGGATGACGCCACAGATCGGGCGCCGCAGCGCCACACCGTACTCGAGAATCCCATCCGGCAGCCCAAGGAACGCAACCTCCTCCACGCCGACGATCTTGGCCGATTCCAACTGCTCGGCCTCACGTATACGCCGGCACTTCTCCGGCTCGAGCCCATCGATGCCGGCTTCACCACTGGTGATCATTGCGTAACTCACCTTTTTGCCGGCATCCGTCCACCGCGCCACGGCAGCGGCGGCACCGAACTCAAGATCATCCGGATGGGCAACGACGCACAGCGCGGTGTTCCAGTTTTCATCCAATGGTTCGAAGTCCGGCATGGTGCTCAGACTAGGCGTCCGAGATGGCGTTCGGAGCCGCCGCACGGTCGGTGTGCCCCAGGTCCCGTCCAGGAGACACCCGGTCACGGACCATGCGCTTCAACCGACCAAGATCGGGAAAGCCTCCGTCGACCTCGCGATCCCACACCACTTCGTCGTCGACCGACACCCGGAAGATTCCTCCTACGCCGGGACGGAGTGCCATTTCTGTGATGTCGGTCGTGAACGTGGTCAGCAGCTCCGAAGCCAGCCAGGTGGCGCGCAGCAGCCATCGACATTGCGTGCAGTATGTGATCACGATCCTCGGCGAGCTGCCTGCACCACTCATGCCCAAAGCGTGACACTTCGTCCCTGGCCCCGCTCCCCTACCCTCATGGCATGGAACGACCGCCGATCGCTGTGGTCGGCGGAGGGGTCGCGGGTATGGCGGCAGCAGCTCGGCTGGCCAAGCTTGGCCATGCCGTCGATCTGTACGAACAAGCGGGCGTTCTCGGTGGCAGCTGGGCACCATACGGGCTGGCCGACGGGATGCTGGTGGACGATGCTCCGGCGGTTCTTGGATTCCCAGCGCCGTGGCGGGATCTGTTTCGCAAGAGCGGGCGTCCCTTGGAGGCTGAGCTCGCCCGCTCGGGCTACGCGCTGGCGCCGGCAGACTCAGCGCAGTTGATCTTCGTCGACGGTGCCACATTGGCGTTGCCAACCGATCGTGGTGCGCAGCATACGACGCTGAGCCTGGCGTACGGCCGTGCGGTGGCGGACCGCTGGCAAGCTTTGCTCGACCAGTTCGATGACGTGTGGCAGGCCTTGCGCCGGCTCGGTCTGGAATCCGAACTGCCAGCACGTGCCCATCTCAGCCGGCAACAGCGCCGGCGATTGATGCACGGTCAGACAGTGGCTGATCTCGCCGCGGAGGTCGCGCACCCGCACCTCTCCGCGCTGCTCCGGAGCATCGCCTACGGCTTCGGCGCGGTCCCAGAACACACCCCAGCGCTGGTGGCGGTCGAGCTTGCGATCCGCCGCACCTTCGGCCGCTGGCAGATACACCCCATGACGGAAGCAACCGCCTCGGGTGCTGGTAGATCCTCGGTTCTGGTCCAGGCCCTGGCGGGACGGCTTGAACAGCGGAAGGTCATAGTGCGGCTGAGCACGCCGGTGACCGGAATCCAGGTCGAAGCCGGTCGTGTCACCGGCATTCGCACTCCGTCCGGCGAGCAGCCAGCAGCAGCCGTGGTCTGCACCGTCGATCCGTGGCACGCCGTGGGGGACCTGCTCGCCGCTCCGCTCGCCAAGGGCACCCGGCGTCGCTTGGCTCGGCTCGATCCCGCCAAGGCGCCAAGCATCCGGCACCTGATCGTCGACCAAGCGATTCCTGCCGTACGTGAGACGGTTGCTCTCAACGCCCAAGGGGTGCCCACCATCACCTACCAGCGGCCGGCCGGCGAAGGATCGATCCGGACGGTGCACGACTTTGAAAAGCTGACACCACGGCCCTCGTACGGAATCGCCTGGAAGGGCTTCGGCACGTTTCGTCGCCGGCCGGCCGTCACCACCGAAATCGACGGTCTCTTCCTCGCTGGACCGTTCTCGCCAGCTGGAGCGGCACCATCTGCGGTCGTCTTGTCCGCCGCCTTGGCGGCTGACAGCTGTCAGAACTATCTATACTCAGATGTTCGTCCCCTGAGTAAGGATCGTTCTTCTTGACTCAGCACCCCAGCACGATCGAGCGCGAGCTGGCCCAAGAGCAGGCGCACGTCGATCTTGTCTACGCTCGTCTCTCGGAGGCGACTCTCTCGGCGCAGCAGGTCGCGACGGCCGGGCGGGCGCTCTATCAATCCGATCGCGGTTCCTTCGTCCGCGAGGAAGACGGCACCGGCCTCTACGAGCGCGATGTGTTCGCGTTCCAGGCGGCCAAGAGGCTAGCCGTGCTCGACGCCGAACACGACGGATTGGTCTT